>CAMJDE010000017.1 GCA_946404295.1 uncultured Clostridia bacterium
CACGAGATCGGCTCGCCTGTCGGGCAGGTAGCGAAGCGTTTCGCTGCGGAAATAGTTGAAGAACGGATAGAACTTCGTCATCGTGTTCTCGGAGTAGCCGTCCTTCTTGTAGGTGCGGCAAACGCCGATGCCCGAGACCGCGCAGATATCGTAATCGAAACCTTCGCGCGTGCAGAGGTCGACCGCGTAGGTGAGAAGCCCGTTGGTGCCCGTGAGCCCTTCGCCGCAGGTGATGCTGTCGCCGAGAAACGCGACCTTGTAGGTGTTGTCCGCGGGGCGCTCAAGGAAGTATCCCGTCATCGTGACGCCCTGCGCCATCAGCAGGAGCCCCTTCGTGTCGTTCGCCACTCTGGTCCGGCGACGGACCCTGACGTGATGAACGCCGTCCGCAAGCCCCGACGCGATACGGATCGTCCCGGATCCCTCGACGGCGACGTCGTGGGCGGTGCCGTCCACCTCGACCGTGAGTGTGGCGCTGCGACCCCCGCTGAACTCGACGTTCATCTTAAGGTCGCCCGAGCCCTCGAACTCGAACTCAAGCCCCGCCGCCGTCCAGTCAAGAACCACGGCGCTCCTATAATACCGGCTTCTGCCGAGGAGTTTGATATACTCCTGATTGTTCTGGAAAGAATAGTAGACGTTCGGCTCCGGCGCGGGCCGCTCGGTGGTCGCCGCGGTCGTTTCCGCCTCGGTCGTGTTCGCCCCGGCCGTTTCCGGTTCGGTCCCGACGGGTTCGGTACCGGTTGCGGTCGTCTCGGTCGCGCCTTTCTTCTCGCAGGACGCGAGGGCGAAGATCGAAAACAGCATACAGCCGATCAAAAGAAGGGAGAACGCTCTGCGGCTCATAAAAAACCTCCTTAACGAAAACCGTATTCTGGATAGCGGAAAACCGCGGTTTTGGCAAGAGCGGGAGGACGGATTGTTCCGCGGCGTCCGCCGTCAAGCCTTGCGCCGTCGCTCCCGTATCCGTCGGACGGGAACTACGACATCAAAAGACCCAAAATCTCAAATTGCTTTCTGGCGGCACTTGAGACCGTGATCGTGACCGTGTGCATTTTCGATTCGTTCGAGGTGTACAACTCCACCGCGGCGGGATAGTCGCCCCATCCGTTCGGGAAGTTGCCGTTCACGAACCCCAAGTTCACGCCGTCGATCTTGACGTTGACGATGCCGGTTTTGCCGTCCGTCGTTTTGTAGTACAGCAGACCGAAGTTCGCAAATTCGGCTTCAAAGGTGATCGTGCCTCCGTTGTCGGTCGCCCAGCCGTTTTGGAACTTCTTCGGGGTCGTTTGGCGGATGAAGTTTCCGTCGGGACGCGCAACCAGCCCCGCGGAGTTCTTCTCGTACAGACCCGCGTTTGCGTATTTGTCCCCCATGATCGAGGGAGTCGCCGGGTCGAAAGGCGTGACCTCGCCCGCGGCGGGGGAGGCGCCTACTTGCTCGAGAAAGTGGGTGACGATCTCCGCGACCCAGCCGTGACCGATGGGATTGGGATGCGTGCCGTCGGCTGAAATATCGCTGAAAGAGAAGTTGCCCGCCTCGATTTCCGGCGTGACCGCGTCGTGATACGAAAGGACGGGCACGCCGTACGCTCTTGCCGCGGTTGCGTGCGCGGTCTGACAGTTGCCGCCGCCCTTGAGGGTCATCTCGATCAGGACGACCGCCGGGTTCGTGGGAGCGGCAAGGCACTTTCGGATCAGGCTTTCCATGCAAGCCGTGTAGAACTCGTCGTCGCTGTCGTTGATGAACTCGATGAAAATGATGTCCGGATCCATGGAGAGGACGTCTCTTTCCACCCGATGGACCGCAAGATAGGTGTCGGTGGCGCCGATCCCCGCGCTCTTGCAGACGATCCGGCTCTTTCCGTTCTCGTTGAACCATGCCTCGGTACGTCTCCTGAAGGAGTTCGGTCCGCTCAGGGAACCGCTGCCCTCGGTGATCGAGTCGCCGAGAAAGAAGATTTTCGTTTCTCCCGCGTAACTCTGGTCATAGATTTGGTCAAGTTTGGCTTTGAGGCGCGTGACGTCGCCCTCGTAGTGCACCGAGCGGGCAAGCATATTTTCGGTCATGCCGGAAGCGGGATTGAAGGGCGCGTCCGCGACGGGAAACTCGTCGACCCTCGGACCTTCATCAACCGGCGCCTCGGTCACGCTCGGGGCGGCGGTCGTTTCCGTCGCGGTCGTGTTCGCCTCGGCCGTTTCCGGCTTGGTCCCGACGGGTTCGGTACCGGTTGCGGTCGTATCGACCGCGCCTTTCTTCCCACAGGACGCGAGGGCGAAGATCGAAAACAGCATACAGCCGATAAAAAGAAGGGAGAACGCTCTGCGGCTCATAAAAAACCTCCTTAACGAAAACCGTATTCTGGATAGCGGAAAACCGCGGTTTTGGCAAAAGCGGGGGAGACGTAACCCGGGACGGGAAACAAAACCTTGACCGTGCCGAACGGCGCGGGAACTTCTGTTTATTTACAGCCGCCTGCGCGCAGGCGAATGTAAAAAATCAAATCGTTCGCCGCGGCGCAATTCTTATTGCCGGGTCAGGGTAAGTTCCGCGTAAATGGGTCTGTGGTCGGTCGGCAGCGTGTCGGTGATCACCTCGTATTTCGTCGCCGCCGCGCGATAGATCAGCCCGCTCTTGTACCAAATGAAATCAATGACCGTGCCCTTTTCGGGGAAGGTCGCGGAGTTGCCGTTGACCTTTTCGGTCGCGCTCGTGCGGGCGTTCAGGTACCCCTCGGTCGGGAGCGACGTTTTCGAGATCGTCCCGATCTCGAGGTTGAAGTCGCCGCCGAGGATGAACGGGATATTCGGGAAATTGGTTTTCAGGTAGTTGACGATGATATTGATCTGCGCCTTGCAAGCCGTCGTCGCGTAGTCGACGTGCACCGGCACCACGACGAGCTGCGCGCCGCTCTCCTTGTGGCGGAGCCGCGCCCAGACCATATAGCGATCGTATTTCGAGCCGTTTTCGTCGCCCGCGGAGCCGATCTTTTCGCACCCCTGGCTCATCAGATCAAAAACCGTCGTATTATAGACGACCATCGTGCTCGCGTTCTTGCCGGACACCGTCGCGTAGTCCGACGCGTCGGTCATCTTCTGACGGATCCCGTCCGCCGACGCGACGGTGTTGCACTCCTGCAAAAGGACCAGGTCGGGCGATTTGGCGCTGATCGCGGCGCCGAGTTTTCTGTATTTATCCTCGATCGTCGCTTCTCCGCTCCGATCGTAGTCGGCGTTCTGCGCGTTCAGCGACACGATCTTCAGAACGATCGGTTCGGGTTCCGGCGCCTCGGTCGCGGGGACGGTCGTTTCGGGGGCGGTCGTTTCGGGGGCGGTCGTCCCGCCCTCGCCCGTCGTTTCGGGAGTTGTCGTCTCCGCCGCGGTCGTCTTCGCCGCGGTCGTCTCCGCCTCCTCGGGCGCAAGCGCGCAGGAAGCGAGACCGAGCCCCGCGAGGCAGGCAAGGAACAGCGCAAGGATCCGTTTCGTCGTTTTCATCGTTTTTCTCCTTTTTTGTGTGCCTTTCACCGGGGGCTCGGTTGTCTTCGGACCACCCGGGGTTTCGCCGCGGAGGGGCGGTTGATTCGGCTTGTGATTACGATTTCGGAAGTTCGTACCAGGAGGCGAGGATCTTGTCGAGCTTCGCCTGTTTCGTCTTGATATAGGACGCATAGTTGGAGACGAGTTCGCTCGACGTCACTTCGGAGTTGCCCCGCATCATGATCCAGAAGAAACGGCGGTCGGTGCCGACGCAGTCCTCGATCATCTTGTCGCGTCCGGTGATGACGCTGTCGTAGATGATGTCGAGCATACGGTCGGTCCCCTGGTTGTAGACCGTGGTCTTGTACTTCATCACGGTCTCGAGGAACTCGCGGCGGATCTCGGCGGAATTTTCGCAGTTGTACTGCAGGAACGCCGAAATCGCCCTTGCTTTACGGGGATTGACGTGGACGTTGATCGCGCCCGCGTCGCCGATGGTGTGGATGCACGTGTTGTAGTGCTTCTCTTCGCTGATCTTGGGAAGAGGAACGACCGTAAAGAGATCTTCCATCTGCTGGAACTGTTCATCCTCCAGCGCGCCGAGTACGACGGTCCCGGCGGTGAGCAGCGTGCCCTCCGCGAACTTGATCCGGTGGTAGGTCGCGCCGGGATTCTCGGGCGTAGACCCATCGTAGTTGTTCTTGGTACCGACCGATCCCTTGCCGGCGTAGACCGCCGCGACGGCGTCGAAGATCCTGCCGAGCGCGGTGGGGTCCTCGGAATAGTAGATCCAATCCTTGTCGTTGTACGGGCTGCTCGCGTCCTCGATCTTTCTTACTTCGAACAGATTGTCTTCGGACGCGGAGAAAATGTACATCTCGGAGGTGAGTCCCCCGTGGTTGTCGGCGACGATGCCGAGAACGTCGGTGATCGAATCCTGTCCGTCGTTGTTTTCGTCCACCCAGATCGCCTCACAGAGTTTGCCGAGGACGTCCCACGTCCACTTGCCCTCCTCAACGAAGTCGAAGAAGCGCGTCGAGAGTTGCTCGCCCGTGCCGAGCGGGTCGTCTTCGGACAGGATCGCGGGCGCGAGCTTCTCGGCGTTTGCGTCCATCATCGTGACGTTGACGGGGATCACGCCCAACGCGCGCAGAATATCGAGAAAATAGTCCCCGGCGAGGACGTAACTGCGGTCGCCGGTCAGCGACAGACTGTTCATATAGTCGGTCATCCAGCCCTGCGCCTCAAAATCGAAGAAGGAGTTGGGGATCGAGCGGATGTCCTTGAACACGCCGTTGAGGTTCGCCACGTTGAGGTCGGAGATCATATTGACGAACAGATCGGGCGCGTCGTTCGCGTTGCCCTGAACCACCGTCGTGATCTGCTCTGCCTGTTTGCTCCACGCATAGTCCCAGTAGGTGTATTCGGGCTTCACTTGGAGCAGGTCGCAAGCCGCTTTGTTGCGCTCGTAGACCATCTGCTCGATCCGCGGGGTCGTGCCGAGGACGACTTCGTCGGGGCCGACCACGTACTTGTCGTTTTTCGAGGTCTTTTCGGCGTCGCTGTGGTTGCTGAGTTCGATTTTGAGCGTCCGGTCCCGCTCGATGATGACCTGGACGTTGCGCGCGATTTCGTCCCATTTCGGGTCGAGGGTCGCCTCGGCGGTCGTCGGCGTCGCGGTCGTCCCGTCGGTCACGAGGGTCGTCGCCTCGGTCGCGGGGACGGTGGCGGCGGGCGTTTTGCCGCCGCACGAGGCGAGCGAGAGGACGAGCGTCGCGAGAAGCAAAAGAACGCTGATTAGTTTTTTCATACACGTAATCCTTTCTTTGCGCCGGAGGCGCAGCTTTTCTTAATTCTGATCCTGTTTATTTTTCCGAATATTTAAAGATACCGAGACCGTAAGCGTCGAGGCTCGAGACGTCGGTCTCTTTGCCCGAGATCAGATCGGTCATCTTTCGTCCGAGCGGGACGGTCACCGGGACGTCGGAGTAGTTCTCGACGAATACGTACCGATCGCTCCCGTCCTCCCGGACGTGAGCGCTGACGCCGTATCCGAGCGGGTCGACGGTTCCGGTCGCGGTTCTGACGCCGCGCTCTTTGACGATCCCGGAGATCACGGCGTCGCTGAGGGTCCCGCAGTCCCTTGCCGCCTGATAGTAGGCGCGCCCCGCGCCGTATGCGTTCGACGTGACGACGGGCATCCCGCGGTAAAAGTCGTCGCCGTAAACGGCGAGCACCTCGGCGCCTTCGGCGTGGATCAGTTCGCAGTAATCGACGAGTTTGTGCTTTGCGCCCTTGTATTCGCAGAAGTTCTGATCCTGCGGATAGAGCGTATCGATCTCCTCGTTCCAGATCCCGAAAACCTCGCGCAGTTTTCCGCCCGGGAACCCGCCGAGGTGGCAGAGATCGTTTTCGTCCACCATACCGAGCGTATAGGTCGCGTAGAGCGCGCCGCCCCGCTCGACGAAGCGCGCGAAGTTGTCGATGGTTTCGGCGTCCGCGACGTACTGCATCGGCGCGACGACGATCTTATAGGACGACAGGTCGTCGTGCGGTCCGATCACGTCGCAGTTGATCCCCCGCTTCCAGAATACGCCGTAATACGATCTTACGGTTTCGATGTAATTCTTCGTGTGTTTTGAGAAGCCGTGACTGGCGTCGAGCAGCCACCTGCTTTCCCAATCGTAGACGACGGCGACCTCCGATCTGACGGCGGTGCCGCAGATCTCGTCGACTTTTTTCAGAAGTTCGCCTTTGCGTTTGACCGTCTCGAAAACCCGCGTCTTTTCGGTCCCGACGTGATCGACGATCGCGCCGTGGAACTTTTCCTGTCCGCCGCGCCCCTTCCGGAACTGAAAGTAAAGGATGCTGTCGGAACCGTGCGCCACCGCCTGAAAGGGGGAGAGCGTTTCCATACCCGGGCGCATGATCTTGTTGTAATCGCGCCAGTTGACGATGCTCGGCGTGTTCTCCATCAGGATGAACGGTTTCAGCGTCAGACCCCGGACGTTATCGTACCCGAACGCCGCGTGGATGGCGGTGTCCTGCTGATCTCCCGAATGCCACGCCGGATAGGAATCGCAGGAGGCAAAATCAATCACGCCCCGGAAACGGCGGTAATCGAGCCCGGAGTAATTGATCATCATGTTCGTCGTGACCGGCAATTCGGGGCAGATCTCTTTCAGCGGAGCGATCTCCGCCCGCATAAAGTCGACGGTCATCTCGGTCACGAACCGCCGCCAATCGCAGATCAGCCCCATGTGGCTCTGCTCGGTGTACGGCGTCGGCGGTTCGATCTGCTCGAACGAGTCGTAGGTATGGCTCCAGAAATACGACCAGTAGGCGTGATTCAACTCGTGAATATCGTTATGAAACTTTCGTCTGAGATATTCCCGGAAGTTCGCGGCGCAGAGAGGACAAAAACATTCTCCGCCGTATTCGTTTGACACGTGCCAACCGATCACCGCCGGGTGTTTCCCGTACCGTTCGGCAAGTTTGGAGTTGATGATCCCGACCTTCTCCCGGTAGACGGGGGAGGAATAGCAATGATTGTGTCGGGAATTGAAATGCTCGCGCACCCCGTCCCGGTCGACCCGCAAAACCTCCGGATATTTGTCGGCGAGCCAATGCGGACGCGCCCCGGACGGCGTCCCGAGGAGCACCCGTCCGCCGTTCTCGTAGATCTTGTCGAGGACCTTGTCAAAATAGTCAAACTCGAAAACGCCCTCGCTCGGCTCGATCATGGACCAGGCAAACAGACCGACCGTCATCTCGTTGCACTCGGCGAGTTTCATCAGGCGCATATCTTCGTCGATTATCCCCGGATAATCGACCCATTGATCGGGATTGTAGTCCCCGCCGTATAGAAAATGAGGAAAGTTTTCGTTTACGTAGGTTTTGCTCATAAGGGCGGGGTCCTCCTTGTCGGGCTCCGAAGTATTGCATATTATTGCGCTTCTTTATAGCATTATAACATAAAAAACGCGCAAAATCCATAGCAATTCTTACAGTTTCTCCGAAAAGCACGTTGCGGAATTGTAACGCAAAACGCGGCGATTTTCGTTGCTTTTCTTGCACCCCCTTTTTGAATAACGTTATGCAAGCGGTACTCGCCCCGCCGCGGGAAAAAGCGAATCTTTCCCCGCGGCGCAACTCTATGCTGCTCCTTCGGAGCAAATATGAGAAGCCCGCGCCGAACGGCGCGGGCTTCGTGATATAGACCAAAGCAAAGAAAAACGAAGCGGTTACGACTATAGAACCGCAAAACGGCGCGAAGTGCGGGCGCGGACGCGCCCCGTCGATATACGGCGCGAACACCGTTCGATATAATTGCCGCGCCGTTCGGTGCGGCAATTTCGATATACAGGCGTGCCGAAGGCACGGCAAGGCGAGCTATGCCTCCCTGCGGTCGGCGTGAAAATAGACCAAAAGCAAAGAAAACGAAAATCGCGCGAGCGGTAGGGGACGGCGTCGCGACAAGGGGTTCCCCGAAGCGTGCTTGCACGGTTTGGGGGTTCCCGCGTCGTCCCGCTTTCGGAGAGCAAAGCGAAACGGAAAAGTCACGACTATAGAACCGCAAAACGGCAGCGAACTGCCGTTTTGCTCTTCAATAATCCTTTATTGAAGTTCTTTGCCGCGCTTTCTACGAAAGAAAGCGCGAAATCGTCTCCCCTTCGTCCCCCTCTCGTTCTCCTCTCGTTCTCCTCCGCTCCCCTTCCCTGTTTCACGTGAAACATCAGCCGAGGACGTTATCGATCAAGAGCAGGATCGAGGGCATCAGGCGGCAGAGGACGAAGAAGACGACGACCGAGACGGCGGCGGTCCAACAAAAGGTTTTCAGCGAGACGCCGCCCTGCGCGTAGCGGCGGTTGATCTCGTCCTCGCGGTCGGCGGCGAGATAAAACCGCGCGTCCGAGAGGTCGGGGAAAAAACGCTTTTTGAGGGCGACGAAGGGATTTTTCTCACGCGTTGCGCGCGCGGCGGCTTTCGCGGCTTTCTTTTCCGCGCGGGTCTTCTTTCCGAGATCGAGCGGCTCTTCCCCGGCGATCAGAAGGCAGCGACGCAAGCCCGACAGGCGATCGTGCAGCGAAAAGCGGAGCGCGAGCGAGAGTTTGACCGAGAGATCGGCGCAGGAGAGGGCGTCCTCGGGCGAAAAGGCCCTGCGCGCGAGGAGTTCGCGCGCGAGCCGTTCGGGTCCGCTCCGGCGATAGGCGAGGAACCCGGTCGCGAGGACGAGGACGAGCAGGAACAACCCCACGGCGAGATTCACGTCCCACGCGCGAAGCGTATTCGGCAGATGCACGAAGGCGGGCAATTCCCGGTCAAAGAACTCGGTAACGAAAAACGAAGCGATCGAGAGCAGACCCATCACAACCCTCCTACGAAATCGTCCCCCATAATCCGGCGAAGCAGCGCGTCGAGGTCCTCGTTGTCCTCAAAGAACAGGGTCAGCGTCTTCTGCTTTCCCTTGGCGGAGATCTTCACCCGCCGCCCGAGGTCGGAGGTCATTTTGCGCTCGAGTTCCGCGACGTAATCCACCTTGAACTTCGGGGGCTCGTCCGGCGTTTCGCGGATCGGTCGGTTCGCGCGCTTTACCAGTTGTTCGAGATCGCGCACCGAGATCCCCGCGGCGACGCATTGCTTTGCGAGCGGGGCGATCATCGCGCGATCCCGCAGCCCGAGCAGCGTCCGGGCGTGTCCCGCCGAGAGTCTGCCCGCCGAAACGAGGTCTTTCACGTCGTCGGGCAACTCGAGCAGGCGCGTCGCGTTCGCGATATAACTGCGGCTCTTCCCGACGCGCCGGGAGAGGTCCTCCTGCGTCAACCCGAACTCCTCCGAGAGCGAGCGGAACGCGCCCGCCTCCTCGATCGGGTTCAGGTCCTCGCGCTGCACGTTCTCCACCAACGCGATCTCGGCGGCGGCGAGGTCGTCGCGGTCGAGCACGACGGCGGGAATCTCCGTAAGCCCCGCCAACTTCGCCGCGCGCCAGCGCCGTTCCCCGGCGATGATCTGAAACCGCCCGCTCCCCGTCTCGCGGACGAGGATCGGCTGCAGAACGCCGTGGGTCGCGATGGAATCGGCGAGTTCCGAGAGCGCGTCCGAATCAAAATTCTTGCGCGGCTGCCCGCTCTTCGGGTCGATCAGCGCCGTCTTCAGCTTCTCGACGCCGCCGACCTTCTTTTCGTCTTCAAAGGTTTCGAGGAAGAGGGCGTCGAGCCCCCGTCCGATCCCGCTTTTTTTCTGTGCCATACTCTTTCCTTTCCCGTCAGATACGGAGCATCAATTCCTTTGCCACGTCGGCGTATTCGAGGGTCGCCTTCCCGTACGGATCGTGATAGCAGAGCGGCGTTCCGTAACTCGGCGCCTCCGACACCTTCACGCTCCGGGTGATCGGGGTCGAGAAGAGTTTGTCGGCGTAGTATCGCTTCAGGTCGTCCACCACCTGCTTCGTCTGGGTCAGCCGCCCGTTATACATCGTCAGGAGCAGCCCGACGATCTCGAGCTTCTCGTTCGAGTGCTGGCGCACCCGGCGGATCGTGACCAAGAGCTGCGAGAGCCCCTCCATCGAGTAGAACTCGCACTGCATCGGGATCACCACGCCGTCGGCGGCGGTCAGCACCGCGACCGTGATCATACCGAGCGAGGGCGGGCAGTCGATAAAGACGTAATCGAAGAGCGGGAGCACCGGCGCGATCACCTCGCGCAGCACCTTTTCGCGCTGCTCCATCTCGAAAATGTCGTGCTCCACCCCGGCAAGGTTGAGCGAGGACGGAATGATCCAGAGGTTCTTGTAGTTGGTGCGCACCAGCGCCTCGTTCGCGGTGCAGTCGCCGACGATCACCTCGTAGATATTGTGCGGCGCGCTCCGCTTGCTGACGTTGACGCCGGTCGTGGCGTTCCCCTGCGGATCCATGTCGATCAGCAGCACGTTCTTGCCCTTTTTGGCGACGGCGGCGGCGATATTCACGCAGGACGTCGTTTTGCCCACGCCGCCCTTCTGATTGGAAAACGCGATGATCTTTGCCATCGGAACCTCCTTTGCGTCCGGCTTTGCGGGACGGATCTTCTTCATTATAAATTATATAACACCGCGCCCGAAAAGTCAACCGAACCGAAGACGATATTGCGAAGCGTTTCACGTGAAACATTGTCCGCCTTTTCCTTGACAGCGCGCGCGCGGCGTGCTATAATAGACGAAGCAATTTGTCGAAACGAAAGGACGAAGAAAATGCCGTCGCTTATCCCGATAGAAAACCTGCCCGTCGCGCTGATCTGCCTCGTCGTGTCGATCGCGGTCATCGTCAAGGGCGGAGACGTGTTCGTGTCCGCCGCCTCCTGGATGGCGGAAGTGTCGGGCATCCCGAAACTGATCGTCGGCGCGACGATCGTTAGTCTCGCGACCACGCTGCCCGAAATGCTGGTGTCGGCGTTCTCCGCCGTCTCCGCGCGGGCGACCGGCGACGCCGCCTATATCGATATGTCGATCGGAAACGCCGTCGGAAGCGTGACGGCGAACACCGGACTGATCCTCGCGATCGCCCTGATCTTTATGGCGGGTGCGATCAAGCGGAAGGAATACCTGCTCAAATCCTGCCTGTTCATCGGGGCCGCCGTCGTGATCGCCGCCTTCGGCGTCACGGGAAAACTCGGCTTGACCCCGAACCTGATCCTGCTCGTCATCTTCGCCGCCGCCATGACCGAAAACGTGCTCGGCGCGGTGCGGCAGGTGCGCGCCGGGAAAGCCGCGCAGGCGGAAGGCGCCGGAGGCGCGGACGGGGTCGAACTTGACCCGGATCTTGCGCGCCCGGAATCGAGCGGTCGGCTCTGGGTCAAAAACGTGCTGCTGTTCCTGCTCGGCGCGGCGGCGATCGGGATCGGCGCCAACGTCCTCGTGAACAGCGCCGAGTACGTCGCGAAGGCGGCGCACGTCCCCGAACGGGTCATCGCGGTCACGGTCCTTGCCGTCGGCACGTCTCTTCCTGAACTCGTCACGACGGTCACCGCCGTCGTCAAGCGCGAAATGTCGCTCTCGGCGGGCAACATCATCGGCGCGAACATCATTGATATGACCCTGATCATGCCGGTCTGCGGGCTGATCTCCGGGCAGGCGCTCCCCGTGACCAAACAGGTCGGGCGGATCGACCTCCCCGCGACGCTCCTCGTCGCGCTGGTCGCCCTGATCCCCGCGCTGTTCAAAAAGAAGTTTATGAAGTGGCAGGGCTTCGCGCTTCTCGGGCTCTACGTCGCCTATCTCGTCCTGACCTGCTTCTTCGGCGAAGAGATCGCGGCGCTCTGACCTCTCCCCGCGGCGAAGCCGAACCGCCCCCGCTCGCAAAACGCGAGCGGGGGCGTCTTTTGCTTGGCGGCGCCGCCGCGCGGCGTCCGCGCCGACGAAAGCCGACGAGGACCGGATCGGCGCGCGACCGGATTTACAAATTTTTACAATTCCGCGTCGGGCAGAGAAACGCGGATCGGTCTGCCGAGGCAGAGCGGGTAGAGCAGGATCCGGTCGGGCTTGCGCCCGAGCATCTTTTCGACGGCGAGCGCGTAGTAACCGAGTTGGTCGCGGTGCCGCCCGACGAAGGCGGCGATCTCGTCGTCGTCCGCGCGGATCCCGCCGCGCAGACGGTCGGTTTTGTAGTCGAGCAGGACGAGTTCGTCCGCCTCTGAGAGGAACACGCAGTCCATGATCCCCTGTACCAGAACCGTCTGATCTTTCAGGTTCTTTTTCAGTTCGGGGTCCTCGGTAAAGCGCGACGCGGGCAGGATCATATTGAAGCGAAGCTCGCGCCGCATCCAGCGCGCGCCGAGCATCTCGTCGGCAAGCGATGACGAGCGAAACAGCTCGAGTTCGGACAGATTGACGAGGTCGCGCGTCTCTTTCGTCAAAAACCCCCCGGAAATCAGGCGGTCGAGTTCCGCCTCGACGCCGTTCTCGCGAACCTTGCCGAGATCGCAGAACTGCAAAAACTCATGCGTCGCCGTCCCGCGCAGGGTGGGATCGACCGGCTTTTTCGCCCCCGAGAGGAAGTGCGGGAGGGGCGGGGCTTCGCGCGGCGTTTTCGGCGTCAGGACCGCCGTTGTCTCGTCTGCGCCGTCGAGGACCGCGGGCGAGAGGACCGACACGGAGAGTTTGCCGGGGACGGTTCCGAGCCACGGGAACTCGTAGCGGTAGGCGAAGCGGTCTTTCAGGATCTTTTCGGCGTCCTCTTCCGAGATCTCCTCGCCGTCGTCCCCGCGGATCACGGGCGGGGCTTTTTTCGGTTTCGGCGCCTTCGTCGCGGCGGGTTCGGCGGGGGAGACGACCGCGGCTTCGTTTTCCTCGTCGGGCGGCAGGATCACCGTCGCCAACTTGGAATCCTCGCCGCCGATCGCACGCAGGATCAGATCGAAGGGCGCGCTCTCCGAGAGCACCTCGTGGGCGGAGAGGGGCGAGGCGTCGCGGTACTTTTCGCGTTTTTTCGCGACCTTGCGGTCGCGCCGGAGCAGCCCGGTCACGTAGAGCCGTTCGCGCGCCCGCGTCAGAGCGACGTAGAGAACGCGCAGCGCCTCTTCGCTTTCGAGCAGTTTCTTTTCCTGTTCGGCGATCCGCCGGAAGGGGGTCTCGATCCGGGCGAGCCCGGTCTTGTCGCGCACCTTCACGGTCAGCCCGAAGCGGGTCGTGAGCGAGACGTTGCCGTCGGAGGTGAGGGCGCGGTTGCCGCCCCTGCCGCCGAGGGTGCGCGCAACGAACACGACCGGGAACTCAAGCCCCTTCGAGTGGTGGATCGTCATGACGTGGACGCCCTTGACGTTCGCCGGGGGCTGGAGCCCGAGTTTCTGCCCGTCCGCCGCCAGGTCGTTGACGTAGGCGATGAAGCGGTAGAGCCCGCGGAACGAGGTCGCCTCGAAGGCGCGCGCGTACTGATAGAAGAGAAGCAGGTTTTCACGCCCGTTCTCGCGGTTGGCGGCGCCGCCGATGGGGAGCAGTCCGGTTTCGGTAAAGAGTTTCTGGATCAGGCGGTCGACCGGCATCCCCTCCGCCGCCCGACGGAACGAGGCGAGCTGCGAGAGGAAGCGGGCGCCGGGCGCAAAATCGGGGTGGCGGTCGCAGTACTCGACCAGCGCGTCGTAGAAGGGCTCGTCGTAAACCGACGCCTCGCGCCGGATTGAAACGAGCAGATCGGGGGTAAAGCCCTCGCAGAGCGGCGAGAGCAGAAGCCCGACGAGCGGAACGTCGCGGCGGGGGTTGTCCACCGCGTTGAGAAGGCAGAGCGCCAACCGGATCTCGGGGGCGTCGAAGAAATCGACCTTGGTCTCGACCGAGACCGGGATCCCGCGCTTCGTGAGCGCGGCGCGGAAGGCGGTCGCGTGCTTTTCGGCGCGCAGAAGGATCGCGACGTCGTCCGGGGCGATCGGCGCGCCGTCGGCGCGGTTCCCCTCGCTCGTCAGGCGGGCGATCTCGTCGGCGACCCAGGCGCACTCGGCGTCCTCCGCCGGGGCGTCGCCG
This sequence comes from uncultured Clostridia bacterium, assembly GCA_946404295.1. Lineage (GTDB taxonomy): Bacteria > Bacillota > Clostridia > Oscillospirales > CAG-272 > UBA1740. The sequence continues at coordinate 13,966 of CAMJDE010000017.1, forward strand.
TCCTCGGTCACGGGATCCTTGAACATCCGGACGACCGGGAGGATCGGTTCGGGACTGCATTTCTCGGCGGGTTTGGCAAAACGCAGGCGGTCGCCGTCGCAGTAACCGATCGAGGCGCCGGTCGCCCCGAAGAGTTTGTCGAAGACGCCGTTCGCGAAATCGACGATCGGCTTGTCGCAGCGGAAGTTCTCGGAGAGAAAGAGCGAGGCGGCGGGACGGTCGCCCGCCTCGTCAAGCGGCGGGAACGCCGCCTTCAGGGCGGTAAAAATCTTCGGTTCCGCCCGCCGGAACAGGTAGATGCTCTGCTTGACGTCGCCGACGAGGAATCGGTTGCGCTCGCCCGAGATCGCCTCGAAGATCGCGTGCTGGATCGGGTTGACGTCCTGGTATTCGTCGACGAAGACTTCGTCGTAGCGCGACGCGATCTCGCGCGCGACGGCGGTCTTCTCGAATTTCCCCGTTTCTGCGTTGCGCGAAACGAGGATCGCGAGCGCCGCCCGCTCGACGTCGGCAAACGACGCGACGTTGCGCCGCTTTTTCTCGGCGGCGACCAATTCGTCGAAGCGGCTGATCAGCCGGGCGAGCAGACGCGAGGTTTTCAGGTGCTCTTCCGCCTCGGTTTTCCAGTCGGCGGAGGAGGAGAGGAAGAGCGGTTTGAATTCGTCCGCCGCCGCGCGCACGCCGTACAGGAACGCCTTTGCTTCCGAGACAAAGTCCGGGTCGGCTTGCGCGACGAATTTGCTGTTGGAACGGAACGCCGGGATCGCGGCGTCGGCGGCGGCGAAGATCGCGGAACGGACGGCGTCGTAGGCGCTTTTCGGGTCGGCGAAGACCCGGACGGCAAGCGAGAGCGCCTCGATCGGTTGGCGCAACGCGTCTTGGGTGACGGCGGGCGCGGACGACAGCGAGGCAAGCAGCGCCCGGGCGCGCTCCGGCGCGTCGGAAAACCGCTCCGCGACCCGCTCGAGCAGGGCTTTGCCGAAGACGGTTCTTTCGGGGGGGAGGTTGCAAACTTCCTCGATATAATCGGCGCAAACGTCGAGTTTGCCCGCACCTTCCGGACAGTTCTGCGCCTGCTCCCAAACCGCGAGAACGATTTTGGAAAGATCCTCTTGACTGCGCGATTCGACGACGGTCGAAACGAAGTCGCAGAACTCCTCCGCCGTGCCTACGCCGGACTCGTCGCCCGCGAACAGGCGGTCGATAAAGGGGTCGAGCACGAAGCGGAGCAGGTGCGCTTCCTCGTTCGGGTCGCAGACGCGGTAGTTCGGCGAGATGCCCGCGCAGTCGGAGAACTCGGTGACGATCCGACGGCAGAAACCGTCGATCGTGCCGATATCGGCGTCGGCGAGCAGAAGCAGCTGCTCGGGCAGGCGGCGGTCGGAGGGGTCCTTGCGGATGGCTTCGTTCAGCGCCCTCGTCAGTTTGTCTTTCAGGTCGTTCGCAGCCGCGACCGTGAAGGTGACGATCACCATGCGCGAAACGTCGCGCGGGTCTTCTCTGTCGGTCAGCAGGCGGATCACGCGCTCGGTCAGCGTGGTGGTTTT
>CAMJDE010000018.1 GCA_946404295.1 uncultured Clostridia bacterium
TGACCCGGTCGACCTCGATCTGATAGTTCGGGGAGTGTCCGGTCTTGAGCAGCACGGTTTCGATCTGGGACGGGAAGACGTTGACGCCGCGGATGATTAGCATATCGTCGGTTCTGCCCATGGGTTTGGACATCCGGACGAAGGTGCGTCCGCAGGCGCACTTTTCGTGCGTGATCGTTCCGATATCCTTGGTGCGGTAGCGGAGGATCGGGAACGCCTCTTTGGTGATGCAGGAGAAAACGATCTCGCCCTTTTCGCCGTCGTTCACCGGAAGCCCGGTGTCGGGATCGAGGACCTCGATGATGAAGTGATCCTCGTTGACGTGCATCCCCGCCTGGCACTCACATTCGTAGGCGACGCCGGGGCCCATGATCTCGGTCAGCCCGTAGATGTCGTACGCCTTGATATCGAGTTTTGCTTCGATCTGGCGGCGCATCTCCTCGGTCCAGGGTTCGGCGCCGAAGACGCCGCAGCGGAGCGGGAGTTTTTTGGCGTCGACGCCCATCTTCTCCATCGTTTCGGCGATATACATCGCGTAGGACGGGGTGCAGGCGATGCAGTCGGGCTCAAAGTCCTGCAGAATGGTGATCTGCCGCTCGGTGTTGCCCGAGGAGACCGGGATGATGGTCGCGCCCATCCGGCGAGCGCCCTCGAAGATGCCGAGCCCGCCGGTGAAGAGACCGAAGCCGTAGGAGATATGCACTTTGTCGCGCGGGGTAAGACCGATCGCGGTCAGCTGCCGTGCGACGATGTCGCCCCAGGTATCCAGGTCCTTCTGCGTGTAGCCGACGACGATCTGCTTTCCGGTCGTGCCGCTCGAGGCGTGCAGCCGGGCGATCTTTTCCATCGGGACGGCGAAGAGACCGAAGGGGTAGAAATCGCGGAGGTCCTGCTTGGTGGTGAAGGGGAGTTTTCTCAAATCGTCAATGCCTTTGACGTCTTCGGGCTTGACGCCCGCCGCGTCCATTCTGTCGCGGTAGGGGGCGACGTTTTCGTAGACCCGTTTGACCGTCGAGACGAGGCGTTCGCTCTGCCACGCGGTGATCTGATCCCGCGAGGCGGTCTCGGCTTCGGGCTGCCAGTAGCGTTTGGGTTCGTGCATTGAGATCTCCTTCTCTTTTTATAAATATGTTCTTGTGGAAAAACGAAACCGATTGAAAAAGGGTCAGTCGAGTGAGTAGCCGAGGTCGAAGGCGCGCAGGTTGACGTCGACGAACTTCGGCTTGACCGACGATTTGATGGCTTCGAGCCAACTTTCGCGCGGCAGCGCGGGCATCGAGCGGGCGAGCCGTCCGAGCAGGACGACGTTGACCGCCTTCGCCGTGCCGGCTTTCTCGGCGAGCGAGAGGGCGTCGATCGCGTCGACCGTCACGTCCTTCGACTCGAGTTCGTTCAGAACGTGGGAGGGATAGACCGCTTTGCCGACGATGACCGGCATCGGGTCGATCTCCTGCGTGTTGACGATGACGCGCCCGTTCGGAGACAGGTATTCGGCGTAGCGCGCCGCCTCGAGTTTCTCGAACGAGAGGATGAAATCGCTCTCGCCGAGGTCGATGATCGGGGAGGCGACCTTATCGCCGTAACGGACGTAGGTCACGACCGATCCGCCGCGCTGGCTCATTCCGTGGACCTCGGAGACCTTGACGTCGTAGCCCGCGTCAAGCAGCACTTTTCCGAGCAGTTTGCTGGCGAGGAGCGACCCCTGTCCCCCGACGCCGACGATCATGATATTGACGGTCTTCATTGTGCCGCCTCCTTTCCGCCGATGGCGTGGAACGGGCAGAGCCCCGCGCAGACCCCGCATCCCGTGCAGAGCGTGTCGTTGATCACGGCGTGTCCGTCGCGGAAACTGATCGCGGGACAGCCGAGCGAGAGACACTTCTTGCAGCTGCGGCAGAGTTCGGTATCGACCGCGAGCGGCGGGTTGGTCTTGACGCGTTTGAGCAGGACGCAGGGGCGGCGCGAGATGATGACCGACGGCTCGTTTGCAGCCAGTTCCTCTTTCACCGCAGCGTCGGTCGCGGCGAGGTCGTAGGGATCGACGACGCGGATGCGGGAGAAGCCCATCGCGCGGCAGAGCGCCTCGAGGTCGATCTTCCCGGCGGGGTCGCCGTGGATGTTGTAGCCGGTCGTCGGGTTTTCCTGATGCCCCGTCATACCGGTGATCGAGTTGTCAAGGACGATCACGAGCGACGCCGAGCCGTTGTAGGCGATATCGGCGAGCCCGGTCATCCCGGAATGTACGAAGGTCGAGTCGCCGATCACGCAGGCGGTCTTCATCGCCCGCCCGGTTTCGGCAAGTCCGCGGTTGAACCCGTGCAGACCCGACACCGACGCGCCCATACAGAGCGTACTGTCGATCGCCGCGAGCGGCGGCTGGGCGCCGAGGGTATAGCAGCCGATGTCCCCGAGCACGGTCACGCCGTTCTTTTTCAGCGTGTAGAACATCCCGCGGTGGGGGCAGCCCGCGCACATCATCGGGGGACGGGCGGGGATCGGGTCCTCAAGTACGACGTGCGGCTTGGGTTCGATCCCGAAGGCGGCGGCGATCATCGACTGACTGTATTCTCCGATCGGCGGGAAGATGGATTTTCCGTCGACCGTAACGCCGATGTTCCGGCAATGTTCCTCGATGAACCCGTCGAGTTCCTCGATCACGACCACCCGCTCGACCGAGGCGGCGAAGCGGCGGATCAGATCGACGGGAAGCGGCCAGACCAGACCGAGTTTCAGGACGCTGACCTCGTTTCCGAGCGCCTCGCGCACGTATTGGTAGCAGGTGCCGGAGGTGATGACCCCGACGTGCTTGCCCCCCTCTTCGATCCGGTTCAGGGGGGAGGTTTCGGCGAAGGCGGTCAGTTTTTGCAGGCGTTCCTCAACGAAGGGATGCCGCTTCTTGGCGTTGCCCGGCATCATGATAAACTTCTCGCCCTTGCGCTCGTAGGGGATGGGATCGGGGGCGACGCGTTCGCCGGGTTCGACCACGCTCTGCGAGTGCGCGATGCGCGTGCAGAGCCGGAAGAGGACCGGGGTGTCGAAGGTCTCGGAGATCTTGAACGCTTCCTTGGCGAAAGCGAGGCACTCCGCGGAATCCGACGGTTCGAGCATCGGGACCTTCGCCGCCTTCGCGTAGTGGCGGGAGTCCTGCTCGTTCTGGCTGGAGTGCATGGCGGGATCGTCGGCGACGCAGATCACCATACCGCCGGTCACGCCGGTATAGGAGAGCGTGAAGAGCGGGTCGGCGGCGACGTTCAGCCCGACGTGCTTCATACAGGTCGCCGACCGCACGCCCGAGAGCGACGCGCCGAATGCGACCTCGGTCGCGACCTTCTCGTTCGGCGCCCATTCGGTGTAGATATCGTTATACTCCGAGAGGAACTCGGTGATCTCGGTCGAGGGGGTGCCGGGATAACTCGACACGACCCGCACGCCGCCCTCGTAGAGTCCGCGCGCGACCGCTTCGTTTCCGATCATCAGTTTTTTCATGACGTTTCCTTTCAATCGGGATTTTCGTTCCGACGGTCGATGATGCGCTTCGCCTTGCCCTCGTAGCGACGGATCGAAGCCGGGGCGGCGAGGGTGACCTTCGCCTTGATGCCGAGGACGGTCTGCAGTTTCGCCACCACCGTCTGACGGAGCCCGTCGAGGGCGGCGTAGTTTTCGAGCAGCGAGGCGTCGGTCAGTTCGACCCGCACCTCGAGATAGTCGGTGTAGTTCTGCCGGGTCAGGATCAGTTCGTAGTGCGGCGCGATGCCGTTGATCGCCGCGATCACGCTCTCGATCTGGGACGGGAAGACGTTGACGCCGCGGATCTTCAGCATATCGTCCGAGCGCCCGCGTACCTTGTCCATCCGGACGAAGGTGCGCCCGCACTCGCAGGGCTCGTAGTTGAGGCGGGTCAGATCCTTGGTGCGGTAACGGAGCAGCGGGATCCCCTCTTTGGTCAGCGTGGTGACGACCAGTTCGCCGCTCTCGCCGCGCTCCCTCGGCTCGCCGGTCTCGGGGTCGATGATCTCGGGCAGGAAGTGGTCCTCGTTGACGTGCAGCCCCGAGCGGTAGACGCACTCGCCCGACACGCCGGGACCCATCAGTTCGCTCATACCGTAGTTGTCGGTCGAGAAGAGCCCGAAGCCCTGCTCGATCTTGTCGCGGAGCGCGTCGGTGCAGCCCTCCGAGCCGAAGAGACCGATCCGCAGTTTGAGTTCGTCGCGGGAAATGCCCATGCTCTTCGCGACCTCGCTCATATACATCGCGTAGGACGGGGTGGAGATCAGGACGGTGGTGCCGAAGTCTTTAAGCAGCATCGCCTGCTTCTCGGTGTTGCCCGAGGAGACCGGGATGACGGCGCATCCGACCTTTTCAAGCCCGTAGTGGAGCCCGAGCGCCCCGGTGAAGAGCCCGTAGCCGAACGACACCTGCGCCACGTCCTCGTCGGTGACGCCGACGGCGCGGATCAGGCGCGCCACGCAGTCCGACCAGTTGTCGAGGTCGTTTCTCGTGTAGCCGACGACGGTCGGCTTCCCGGTCGTGCCGCTCGAGGCGTGGATGCGGACGATCTGTTTCAGGGGAACGGCGAACAGCCCGTAGGGATAGTTGTCGCGGATATCGGCTTTGGTCGTCAGCGGAATGTACTTGACGTCGGAGAGGGTCTTGATCTTCTCCGCCGTTACGCCCGCCTCCGCCAACCGCTTGGCGTAAAAAGGAACGTTGCGGGCGCAGTAGTCGACCTGATGACGGAGCCGCTCGAGCTGCAGACGCTCGATCTCCTTTCTCGGCATCGTTTCGATCTCTTTTTGAAAAAACATCGCTATCCTCCCGTTCGGTTTTTGCCCGAACCTCTTGATTTTTTGCGTCGGATAAGATATACTAAAACTGATTTTTCGGTTCTGCCCCGGAGAGGGCGGAACGCCGTGAGGGACGGAATGGAACTGATCGATTTTCACGCGCATATTTTCCCCGACAGGATCGCTTCTGCGGCGGTCGCCGCGCTGGCGAAAGCCGGGGGCGTTTCGCCAGAGGGCGGGGCGGGGACGCTCGACGACCTGACCGCCGTCGCCGCGCGCGCCGGAGTGACCCTCGCGGTCAATCTGCCGATCGCGACGCGACCCGAACAGGCGGAGTCGATCAATCGGTTCGCCAAGGCGGTCAACGAACGGGGCGGACGCGTGATCAGTTTCGGGGCGATCCACCCCGATACCGAAAACCCCGAGCGCGAACTTGAAAAACTCGCGGAAGACGGGTTCAAAGGGATCAAACTGCACCCCGATTACCAGGGGCATTACGCCGACGATCCGGCGGTGATCCGGGTCGTGCGGGCGGCGAAACGGCTGGGACTGCATACCGTGTTTCACGGCGGGGTGGACGTCGCGTTTCCCGAGAACGTCCGGGCGACCCCCGCGCGGCTCTGCCGTCTGCTCTCTTCGCTCGGCGAGGGCGAGGGACGGGTGATCGTCGCGCATATCGGCGGCTACCGCCTCTGGGACGAGGTCGAACGCGATCTGGTCGGGAGCGAAGCCCTGTTCGACCTGTCCTACGGGATCGACCATCTTCCCGCCGAGCAACTGACGCGGATCGTCAGACGGCACGGCGCCGACAAGATTCTCTTCGGTTCGGATTACCCGTGGCGGGATCCCGCCGACGTTGACCGCGTGCTCGCGACGCTTCCGCTCCCGGAAGAAGAGTTCGGGCTGATCCGCTCGGGAAACGCCCGGCGGCTTCTCGGGCTTGCGCCCGCGACTGAAGATTGAATAATTAATCAGCGCGATGAATAACTTTAGATATTATTCTAACATTGAGAGATAGTTTTGTCAAGCGGAAAAATCACGATTTGAAGGGGCAAAAAAGCGCGTTTTTCGGAAAAATCACAAAAAACCGACGTCAAACGGGCGAAAGGATCATCAGATGAACGGTAAGGGGGACGAAAAAGGACGGCAGATCGGCGTCGGGCTCGTCGGAACGGGCAAGATCAGCCGACAGTTCGCGGCGGCGGTCCGGGCGACGCCCGGGGTTCTGCCGCAGCTCGTCTTTTCACGCGAGGAAGCAACCGGGCAACGCTACGCCAAGGAGTGCGGGGTCGCCGATCACACCGCCTCGTGGGAGGGGTTTCTTGCCGATCCGCGCGTCGAAGCGGTCTATATCGCCACGCCGAACGTCACGCACTACCGTCAGGCGCTCGACGCCCTGCGGGCGGGGAAGCACGTCCTCTGCGAAAAGCCGCTGACGACCGACGCGGCGCGGTTCGAGATCCTGGCAAGCGAAGCGGCGTCCCGGGGGCTGGTTCTGATGGAGGGAATGCGGATCCTGCATGACCCGGTCTTCTCGCTGATCAAAAAGACCCTGCCCCGGCTCGGGAAGATCATTCGCGCCGACTTCATCTACTGCCAGTATTCCTCCCGCTACGACAGTTTCAAGGAAGGGATCGTGCTGAACGCTTTCAATCCCCTGCTCTCAAACGCCGCGGTCATGGACATCGGGGTCTATCCCGTTGCGCTCGACGCCGCGCTCTTCGGGCTCGGCGAGGTGGTTTTTGCGTCCTCGACCTTTCTTCACAACGGATTCGAGGGCGCGGGAAAAGCCGTCGTCGATCACGGGGGTTTTCAATCGACGCTCACCTGGTCGAAGATCGCGGATTCGACCTCTCCGACCGTGATCTCGGGCGAAAACGGGACGCTGATGATCGATCGGCTCTCGGGAACGACCCGCGTCGATTTCGGCGCGAGCGGAGAGACGGCAGGCCGGCTTGAAACCCTCCCTTACGTTCCGTCCGAGAACAATATGGTCTGGGAAGCGGCGGATCTGCGCGACGCGATCAGGGGAGAACCGGATCCCGCGCCCTTCCTTGCGATCAGCCGTCAAACGGTGCTGACGCTCGACGCGATCCGCCGCGCCGCGGGGATCTCCTTCCCCTCCGACGACGATCCGACGCTCTGACGGTCGCCGCCTCCCGGGATGTAAAGAATTATTTACACCCCGGGAGGGGAAAGCGACGAACGACCGCCCGGCGTGCGCCCAACCGCATAAAAATCCGACCCGGGGAACATTCCTCGGGTCGGCTGATCGGGGCGAATATTTCTGCCGGGGGTTTTCGGGCGCTTCGCCGGGCGAAGCCCGTCAGGGATTCTGTTTTCCGGCGTTCTCCTCGCGGCGGCGGCGGTCGAGCCAGCTTTGCAGGATCAGTTCCGCCGAGAGCGCGTCGACCTTTTCCTTCCGCTTTTTGCCGAAGGTCTCGGTTGCAAAGAGAAAGCGGTTCGCTTCCATCGTGGTCATCCGCTCGTCCTCGAACAGGATCGGCAGATCGGTCTCGGCGCGGAGCAGGTCGGCGAAGGCGCGGACGATTTCGGCGCGGGGACCCTCGCTTCCGTCCATATTTTTCGGCAGTCCGACGACGATCCCGACGGCGTTCAGTTCCTTCGCCGTCTTCGCCACCGCGACCGCGGTGTTCTTCATACCGCCCGGCTTGATCGTGCCGACAGCCGACGCCATCAGCCCGAGCAGGTCGGACGAGGCGATCCCCGTCCGCACGTCGCCGTAATCCACGCCGATCCATTTTCCGTTCATTCTTTTTCTTCCTTTGATTGATTTTGATCCCGTCCGGGTCGGACGCCCGGGAAAGGAAACGCGTTCGTGAGAGACTTTGCCAAAACCGATTGGGTCTATCCCGTCCTGACCTGCCCCGTCTGCGGGGAGGGGCTTTTTCGCGCGGACGGATGCGTGAAGTGCCTCCTGCGGCACAGTTTTGATCTTTCGGCGAAGGGGGTGCTGAACCTCTCGCCCGCCGCCGGGAAACGTCACGGGGACGATCCCGGAATGGTCGCGGCGCGGCGTCGGTTCCTCTCGGCGGGACACTACGCCCCGCTCGCGCAGGCGCTTGCCGGGGAGGTCGCCCGGCGGCTGCCCGGTTCTCCCGTGATCCTCGACGCCGGATGCGGCGAAGGGTATTATACCGCCGCCGTCGCCCGCGCTCTGCCGTCCGCCCGCCTGATCGGGCTGGATCTCTCGTCCGAGGCGGTGAAATGCTGCGCGTCGCGCGAGGAAGCGCGGGAGGGTCGGATCTTTCCGCTCGTGGCGGGGGTCTACCGTCTGCCGCTCCGGGACGGGGCGGTCGACGGGGTGATCTCGACGTTCTCACCCTTCGCCGGGGACGAGTTTTTACGCGTCCTGAAACCGGGCGGGACCCTCTTCCGCGCGATCCCAGACCGGCGGCATCTCTTCGCCCTGAAGGAGATCCTCTACGACGAGCCCTACGAGAACGAGGTCGCCGATTTTGCGATCGACGGGTTCGATTTTCTCGGCGCGCGGGAGGTTCGGACGGTTGTTTCGCTGAAAACCCCCTCCGAGATCTCGGATCTGCTCGGGATGACCCCCTACGCTTACCGCACCCCGCCGAAGGGGAAGGAGCGGCTCGCCGCCCTCTCCGAGTTGTCCGTCGGGGCGGAGTTTATCTTACTTACCTATCGGCGAGCGTGACCTCGTCGGGGAGATGGACCGTGAAGGCCGTGCCCCTGCCCAAAGCCGACTCGACGTCGACGCGTCCGCCGTGCAGTTCGACGATCCGGCGCACGAGCGGGAGCCCCAGCCCGTTGCCCTCCGCCTTGTGGGAGGTGTCGCCCTGATAGAACGCCTCGAAGATGTGCTTTTTCGTCTCCTCGCTCATCCCCGCGCCGTTGTCCGCGACGACGACCGTGACCCCGTCCGCCTCGCGGCGGCAGGAGACGCGGATGATCCCGCCCTCGTCGGGGCAGAACTTGATCGCGTTGGAGAGCAGGTTTTCAAAGACGTGGAAAAGCATCTCGGGGTTGGAGGAATAGACGACCGTCTCGTCGAGATCGAGTTGAAGCTCGATCTGTTTTTTCGTCCATTCGCGCTCCTGCATCAGGATCGCGTCGCGGATCTCCTCGGTCAGATCGAAGTCCTCGCGCTCGGATACGAAACGCTGATTTTCGAGTTTGGAGAGCAGGAGGATCCCGGTCGTCATCCCGGTCAGGCGGTCGCACGCCTCGGTGATGATGCGGATGTATTCGTCCCGCTCGTCGCGCGAGAGCGACGGGTCGGAGAGTTCGCGGACGTAGCCGCGGATGGCGTTCAGGGGCGTTTTGAACTCGTGCGAGACGTTCCCGATAAAATCCTTGCGGAAAATCTCGATCCCCGACAGTTCGCGTTCCATCTCGTTGAACGAGGTGATCAGTTGGCTGAACTGGTTTTTGCGGAAGCGGACGGGGACGGGGGTCGAGAAGTCGCCGCGCGCGATCCGCTCGGTCGCCCGGATCAGGTCGTCGACCGGACGCAGAATCTGTTTCGACACCACGATCGAGAAGATCGTGCCCAGCAGAATACTTGCCGGAAGGGCGATCAGAACCAGGACGATCGGGGTATAAGCCGTAAAACCCCCCGGGTTGGCGTGGTAAACCGCCGACGCGACGCCGCCCGCAATGATACTCGACGCCAACATAATGAGAAAGACCGAGCCGATCATCGTGAAGCGGAAGGAGTGCAGGATCGCTCCGATCCGCCGCTTCAGTCCCTTGAAGAAGCCGCCGACCGTCATCGCTTTTCCTCCCCCGTCACGTTGGCGCGGTACCCCAGCCCCCGGATGGTCACGATCTCAAAGTCGCGGGCGTCGGGAAAGCGATCGCGCAGCCGCTTGATATGGACGTCGACCGTCCGCTCGTCGGTGTCGGATTCCATACCCCAGATCTCGTCCATCAACTGGCGGCGGGTGAAGATCCTGCCGGGGTAGGAGAGCAGCTTGAAGAGGAGCAGAAATTCTTTCTGCGGCAGGATCTGTTCGCCGCCGCCCACGTCCTTGACCGACAGCGCGTCGTAACTCAGCGTATAGCGTCCGACCGTCAGCCGCCGTTCGGTCGCGATCTTCGCGCGGCGGAGCAGAGCCGAAACCCGGAGCAGAAGTTCTTCCTCGTCGATCGGCTTGACCATATAATCGTCGGCGCCGGCGGAGAACGCCTGCCGTTTGTCCGAGAGCGAGCCCTTCGCCGTCGTCATCAGGATCGGGGTCTCAAAGCGGCTGCCGCGCACGGTGCGGATGAACTCGAACCCGTCCATTTTCGGCATCATGATGTCGAGAATGAACAGGTCGACGTGATAGCGGTCCATCAGCGACAGCGCCTCGACCCCGTCGGACGCGGGGATCGGGTCGTAGCCGCCCCGGCGCAATACCTGACAGGTCAGGCGGCGCGTTACGGGATCGTCCTCGACGACCATCACAGCAAACATCGGGCGGTCTCCTTTCACGATTGGCAGGTTTTGCCGTACCGGCATAGAATACGAACGGAAAATGCGGCGACTTCCACAAATCGTTAATAAATAATTATTGACGCGTTCACACTCAAGTCATATATTCTTGCTACAATTCGTCCTACACAATACGGAGCGCAGCGCTCCGGGAGACGGAAGGAGTTCCTTTGATATGGAGATCATCGGTCAGACCGTTCGTCATAAAACGCTCGGCGAGGGGAAGGTGGAGAAAGCCGACGGCAGATACCTGTCGATCGCCTTTTCCTGCGGGGTCAAGACCTTCGTTTATCCCGACACGTTCGGAAAGTTTCTCGTCGCAGTCGATCCCGCGTTCGCAAAACAGGTCGAAAGCGATCTGGCGGCGGACAAGAGCGCCAAGGAGAAGAACGACGCGCTTCGCCGCGAGGAAGCCAAGTGCTTCAGCCACGGCATCGTGATCCCCGGCCGCGCCGTGCAGGCGGAGGACGAGGGGCAGAGCGCGTTCGTCAAGGACGACGACGAGGACAACTGATCCGGGCGGGCGACCGCCGGGAGTTTGCGGGGGGAGCGGATCGCTCTCCCCGCTTTTCGTCAGAGAAACAGTATTTCGCAGAGCACGATCCCCGAAAGGATCGCGCCGACGACGAGGAACGTCACGCCGACCGAGGAGAGGAGATGGACGCCCCGGCGGTAATGCTTATTGATCCACCGGTTCTTGTCGAGAATGAAAAACGTCATAAGGAAGAGCGCGGCGACCGAGCCGATCACGGCGAGCCCGGTCATAACCTCCCGGACGGGGAAGTCGGAGTTGCCGTCGAACAGGGCGTCCAGGATCGCGTAGGCGCCCCAGAGGATGCACGAGCCGAGATAAACGATCGTATGCACTGTTTCACGTCCGCGCGAAAGCCGCGCTCCTTTCGTCAGACTGTCATTTCATTGTAACACGCGCGCGCAAAAAAATCAAGGTTCCGGTGGACAATTCGGGAAATCTGTGCTACAATAGACAAAAACGGAAGGGGGGATCGCGATGCGTTTTCTCGACCGCTACGACGCGCTGGTCTGGGACTTCAACGGGACGCTGCTCGACGACGTTGACCTCGGGATCGTGTGCGCGAACGAGATGCTCGCCCGCCGGGGGCTGCCCCTGATCCCCGACCGGAAGAGGTATTTCGAGCTGTTCGGCTTTCCGATCGTCGACTACTACCGCCGTCTCGGCTTTGATTTTTCGCGCGAGCCCTACGAGGTTCTGGCGCACGAATGGATCGCCGAATACCGCAGCCGCGAGCGGGACGTGCCGCTTCGCGCGGGGGCAGTCGATCTGCTTTCCGCCGTGAAAGAGGCGGGGATCCCGCAGGTCGTGCTCTCGGCGACCGAGAGTTCGATGCTGAACGAGCAGCTCCGCGACCTCGGCGTCTCCGGTTATTTTTCCGAGATCGTCGGGCGGGGTGATATCTACGCGCCCGACAAGACCGGGCTTGCCCGCCGCTGGGCACAGACGCGGAAGCCGGGGCGCTGTCTGATGATCGGGGACACCGAACACGATCTCGCGTGCGCCGAAGCCGCCGGGTTCGACTGCCTGCTTGTGCGCGGCGGGCACACGTCGGACGGCGATCTCGACCGCATCGACTGCCGCGTTCTGCCCGACCTCTTCGCCCTGAAGGAGGTGCTTTTCGGTGCTGAAGCTTGACCGCGAGGGCGAGGAATTCGTCTTTACAAACGACTGGGATATCCTGATCCCCGTCGAGATCGAACAGACCCCCGAAAAGGGGCTGGTCCTGACCGTGATCCCGCGGCTGAAGAAGCTCGGGCGCGAATTTTTAAGGAAATTTGCAAACCACCCCTTTTCCGGCGAGGCGCTGGAATGGTTGCGGACGGAGATCGCCGGGGTGAGCGCGGATTGGGGCTACCCCGTCGGGCGCCACGCGGTGCGGCATTGCCGGATCTTCCGCTTTCCCGCGGGTTCGGAGCCGCTCTCGCCGCTCTCCGGCGGGCGACCCCTGACGGCGGACGACGAGGAACGGAACCTAACGACCTTCGACCTTGCCGAAACGGTTTCCGACGGGCGGCTCTGCTTCGGGCAGATCGAGGGGGAAGAGGTGGTTTCGGTCGCCGTGACCCACGCCTCGCCCGACGAACGCGCGCCGGGCGGACTGCTCGAGATCGGGGTCGAAACGATCCCCGCGGCGCGGCGGCGCGGCTACGCGGTCTCCTGTCTTTCGGGGCTGACCGCCCTGGTTCTCTCGCGCGGGCTCGTCCCCGAGTACCGCTGCACGTTTTCCAACGTCGGTTCGGCGAAAACGGCGCGGGCGGCGGGGTATTTGCAGATCGGGGAGGCGTGCTCGTTCGTTCTGCGGCGGGCGGCGCGGTGACCCGAAACGACGGTTTTTTAACGAAAAGCAAACGATAAAGTAAGGCGGAAAGGAGGAAAGCGTATGGCGTACGACGCCGGGATGCTCCGCGCGGTGCTCCGGGAGATCAACCGGGAGATCGGCGAGGGCGCGAAACTGGAAAAGGTCTATCAGCCGTCGCGCGACGAAGTGACGCTGACGCTCCGGATGGGAAAGGCGATCCGGCGGCTGGTCGTCAACGCCGGGACCTCTTCTCCGCGCGTCTGTCTTTCCGACCTGTCGCGCGAAAATCCGACGGTGGCGCCGACCTTCTGTATGCTGCTCCGCAAGCATCTTGCCGGGGCTCGGCTCCTGCGAGCCGAGCAGATCGGGTTCGAGCGCGCCGCCCGCTTCGTGTTCGCGGGCTACGACGAGATGGGGTACGCTTCGGAAAAGACGCTGGTCGCCGAGGTGATGGGGAAGTACAGCAACCTGATGCTCCTGGACGGAGAGGGAAAGATCACGGCGGTTCTGCGCCCGGTCGATTTCACGACCAGCCGGGTGCGGCAGGTGCTGCCCGGAATGAAGTACGAGCTTCCCCCGCCGCAGGATAAGGCGTCTCCGCTTGACGAGACGAGGGAGGGGTTTTTCGCCCGTTACGCCGAAAACCCCCCGGAAACGCCCCTTGATAAGTATATTGTCGCGACCTATCTCGGTACCTCGCGGCAGGCGGCGCAGGAGATCGCCTATCGCGCGGGCGGGATCGACGCGACGGTCGGGAACACGACCGCCGACGCCGCGTGGGGGGTCTTTTCGACTTGGTTCGCCGCTCTCGCCGCGGGGCGGGGAACGCCGACCTTGGTCTCGTCCCCCGACGGGACGCCGGTGGATTACGCCTATTTTTCGGAGACCTACCGCGGGGCGGGATATACGAATACCGAGTACCCGGATTTCGCGGGGCTGTTCGACGCGTTCTTTGCCGAGCGCGACCGGGTTGAGCGGACGCGTCAGCGGGCGCAGGATCTCTTCCGTCTGCTCTCGGCGGCGCAGGCGCGCCTGAACCGGAAACTCGAGGCGCAGACCGAGGAACTCGCCGACACGGCGCGGGGCGAGGAATATCGCCGGACGGGGGACCTGATCATCGCGAACCTGTACCGGCTCCGGCGCGGGGATCGGATCGTATCGCTGATCGACTACAACGCCGACCCGCCCGCCGAGGTGACGGTCGAACTCGATCCGCGGCTCTCGCCCTCGGACAACGCCGAGCGGTTCTACAAGCACTACCGCAAGGCGAGGACGGCGAAGGGGATTCTCACCGAGCAGATCGCGCGCTGCCGCGACGAGATCGAGTATCTCGCGTCGGTCGAGAGTTTTCTCGATCGCGCCGAGACCGAGCAGGACCTGACCGACATCCGCGACGAACTTTATCGCGCGGGCTACGCTTCCCGGATGAAGAACTACGCGCCGTCAAAGCAGAACAAGCCATCGAAGCCGACCGAGACGGTGACGCCGGGCGGGTATCGGGTTTTGATCGGGCGGAACAACCTGCAGAACGATCACCTGACCTTCCGGGTCGCCGCCCGCAACGATCTCTGGTTCCACGCGAAGGGGGTGCCGGGGTCGCACGTGATCCTGCTCTGCAACGGGGAGGAACCGTCCGCCGAGGATTATACGTTCGCGGCGTCGCTCGCGGCGGGGTACTCGAAAGCGAACGTCGCCGGGGGCGCGACGGTGCCGGTCGATTATACCCGCGTTTCTAACGTGAAGAAGCCGGCGGGCGCGCGACCGGGGTTCGTGATCTATAAGACGAATTATACGGCGTTCGTTCTGCCGGAAAGGATCGGGGAATGGCAAAAGGATTGAACAATATGGTGGATCTGCTCGAACTGCAGAAGCGGTTTATCCTCGCGCACCTGCGCCCAGGCGACGTCGCCGTCGACTGCACGATGGGGAACGGGAACGACACCGCCTTTCTCTCGGAGAGCGTGGGGGAGACCGGGCGGGTCTACGCCTTCGATATCCAGGAGGCGGCGATCGAGTCGACCCGCGCGCATCTGGCGGCGCTCGGCTGCCCGGAGAATTATACCCTGATCCACGCGTCGCATCACCGGATCCTTGAGTTCGTGAAGGAAAGCCCGAAAGCCGTGATGTTCAATCTCGGGTACCTGCCCGGGAGCGGGAAGAAACAGGTGACCACCCTGCGCGAAACCACGATGGAGGCGGTCAGGGGCGCGCTCTCGATCCTTGCAAGCGACGGAATCCTGCTCGTCGCCGTCTATCCGGGACACGAGGAGGGACGGCTCGAGGGCGAGATGCTCGGCGAGTTTTTCGCCACCCTCGACCGCCGCCGGATCTGCTGCTCGTGCTTCAAGATCGTCAATTCGCCCACGTCGCCGTATTTTTACATTGTGGAAAAGCGGTAGGGGTCGGCGTCCTCGACGACCCGCGGAACGAGGGGTTACGCGCGCTTTCTTGTCTTGGATTTACAATACAAGTGCAAGGGAGAGAAAAAAAC
>CAMJDE010000019.1 GCA_946404295.1 uncultured Clostridia bacterium
AGGTCGTGGTCTTGTATTTGGTCACGGTCTCGAGGAACTCGTGGCGGATCGCGGGGGATTTCTCGGTGCAGTACTGGAGATACGCCGAAAGCGTCCTCGCCTTCCGCGGTCCGACGTTGACGTTGATCGCGCCCGTGTCGGCGACGTTGTGGATGACCGAGTTATACTCCCCTTCCCGGTCGGTCTTCGGGCAGGGGACCACCGAATAGAGGTCGGTCATCGTCTGGAACGCATCGTCCTCCAGCCCGCCGAGCAGGCACACGCCCGCGAACAGCATCTCGCCGGCGGCGAACTTGGTGTGGTGATACGCGACGCCGGGATTATCCGGGGTGTTGCCGTCGTAGGTCGCGTAGGTCGAGAACGCACCCGGCCCGTCGAACACGTTTTTCACCGCCTCGAAGATCTTGTTCAGCCCCTCGGACGTATCGGCGTACTTGATCCACTGCCGATTGAAATACTTGCTGTCGGGGTCGGTGACGGAATAGGTCTCGGTCAGCCGTTCGCCGCAGGAGTAAACGAAACTCCCCGAGTTGATCCCGCCGTACTCGTCGGCGATGATGCCGAGTCGGTCGCGGATCGAATCCTGCCCGTCTCCGTCGGTGTCCTCCCAGATCGCCTCGCAGAGTTTGCCGAGGACGTCCCAGGTCCACTTTTTCTCTTCGACCAGATCGAAGAACCGGGTCGAGAGTTTCTCGCCCGCCCCGAGCGGATCGTCGTTCTCTCCGATGATCGCCGAAGCGAGTTTGTCGGCGTTCTGATCCATCATATTCATATTGAAGGGCAGGACCGCCATCGCGCGGAAAATGTCGAGGAAATAGTCGCCGCCGAGGACGTAGGCGCGGTCGCCGGTAAACGACAGATTCTCCATCCAGGCGGTCAGCCACCCTTCGGCGTCGAAATCAAAATACGAGTTCGGGATCGACCGGACGTCCTTGAAGGTCGCGTTCAGGAGTTCTTTGTTCAGGTCGTAGAGCATATTGACGAAGAGGTCGGGGGCGTCCGCCGCGTTCCCCTTCACGACCAGGTCGATCTGGGGTCCCTGCTGACCCCAGTCATAGTCCCAGAAGACGAAATTGACCGTCGTGCCGAACAGTTCGTTCGCCGCCCTGTTGCGCTCGTAAACCATCATCTGGATCGTGGGCGTCACGCCCGCCTCGACCGTGTCGGGTCCCTTCAGGTAAACGTCGTTTTTCGACGCCTTCTCCGCCGTTTTGAATTCGCTGCACTCGATCGTCAGCTTCCGGTCGGCGGCGGACAGCATCGTGATCCGCGGCGCGATCGCCGCCCACGGGTCGGGCGTGGTTTCGGCGACGGTCCCGGCGTCGGTCGTCGGCGTCGCGGTCGTCCCGTCGGTCGCGAAGGTCGTCGCCTCGGTCGCGGGGACGGTGGCGGCGGCGGGCGTTTTGCCGCCGCAGGACGCAAGCGATGGGGCGAGGATCGCCAGAAGGAGCAGGAGCGGAAGCAGTCGTTTCATTGTCGTTGTCCTTTCACCTGTTACGGTTGCGGGCGTTTTGCCCGGTGATTACGCTTTTATTCCGCGGGGGTCTCGACCTTCGGCAGGGTGTACCACAGCGCGAGGATCTCGTTCAGTCGGCTTTGCTTCGAGGGATAGTTGGCGGCGTAGATCGACACGAGTTCGCTTGAGGGGACCTCGAACCCGCCCTTCTTCATCTCTTCGTGCCATTTGACGCTGCCGCCGACGTAGTTCTCGATCATCTTGTCGCGGCTGCTGATGGCGCTCCGGTAGATCAGCTCGAGCATCCGGTCGGTCCCCTGGTTGTAGACCGCGGTCGTGTATTTGGTCACGATCTGCAGGAACTGTTCGCGGATCTTTTTCGAGTGTTCGGTGCAGTACTGGAGATGCGCCGAGACCACTCTTGTCGTGAAGGGCGACGCGTTGACGCTGATCGATCCGGCGCAGCCGGTATCGTGGATGACGCAGTTGTATTTCCCGTCGGCGGAGACCTTCGGCAGCGGGACGACCGAATAGAGGTCCCGCATCTGCTGAAACGCCTCGTCCTCCAGCGCGCCGAGCACGCAGGCGCCGGCGAACAGGGTCTCGCCCTGTGAGAATTTGATCCAATGGTACGCCATTCCCGGGTTGTCGGAGGTGTTCCCGTCCACGGGACCGAAGGTCGCGAGCGATCCCTTCCCCGCGTAGACCGCCGCCACGGCGTCGAAAATGCCGCCGAGCACGCCGACATCGTCGGGGTAATAGACCCAGTTCTTCTTGTAATACTTGCTGTTCGGATCGTCGATCTCGCGGGTCTCGAAAAACTGCTCGCCGTTCGAGTAGCAGTAGATCCCGCTCGACATCGAGAGGTTCGCGTCGCCGAGGATACCGAGCCGATCGTTGATCGAATCCTGCCCGTCTCCGTCGGTATCTTCCCAGATCGCCTCGCACAACTTGCCGAGGACGTCCCAGGTCCACTTCTCTTCCTCGACCAGATCGAAGAAGCGGGTGGACAGCTTCTCGTTTTCGCCGATCGGATCGTCTTCGTCCTGGATCGCCGGGGCGAGCGCCGCCGCGTTGGCGTCCATCAGGTCGACGTTGAAGGGGATCACGCTGATCGTGCGGAGCAGATCGATGAAGTAGTCGCCGCCGAGCAGATACGCGCGGTCGCCGGTCAGCGACATGCTCTCCATCCACTCGGTCATCCAGCCCTCGGCGTCAAAATCGAAATACGAGCCGGGGATCGTCCTGACGTCCTTGAACGCCCCGACGGTCAGAAGCACCTTATTCAGGTCGTACATCCCGTCAACGAACAGATCGGGCGCGTCGGCGGCGTTCCCCTGCACGATCTGGACGATCCGCTCCGCCTGTTTCGCCCAGCGGAGATCATCCCAGAACTCGTATTCGACAGACGTACCGAGCAGGTCGTCGGCGTTTTTGTTGCGTTCGAAGACCATCTGCTGGATCACGGGCGTCTCTCCGTCCTCGATCGCGTCGGGACCCGCGATGAACTCGCGGTTCTTACTGCTCTTCTCGGCGTCGCCGAAGGTGCAAATCTGATATTTGAGGCGGCGATACTTTTCGGCAATGATCGTGACCTTCGGCGCGATCTCGTTCCAGCGGTCGGTCGTGGCGGCGGAGATCTCCCCGGCCGTCGTCCCCTCCGCCGTCCCCTCCGCCGTCCCCTCGGTCGCCCCCTCGGTCACGGGGACCGTCGCTTCTCCCCCTGCGGTCGCGGCGGCGGGCTCTTTGCCGCCGCAGGACGCGAAACCGAGCAGCAAAAATGAAAAGACGAAAAGCAAGCACAAAAATCTCTTCATAAACGGGTTTCCTTTCGGGAGATCGGTTTGGGAATCGCGCGTTGCGCGGCGCGCGCTTCTGTTATTGATTATATATTATTTTTTATTTATTGTCAATTGGGTTATTGTGGGATTTGCCCGACCGCGGCTTTCTTTTTTCGCCGTTTTTTGCAAGAAAGGCAATTGCCGGAAGTCGCGGAGACGGGCGGCGCCCCCGGACAGTCGGTTGACAAGCGCGGCGAAATGCGCTATACTGTCACGAGAAAGAACGCCGCTCCGAAGAGCGGCGGAAGAGGTGGAACAATGACGAACGAAAAGATCACGCTTCTGGTGATGGCGGCGGGGATGGGCAGCCGCTTCGGCGGGCTGAAACAGATCGAGCCCTTCGGTCCCGGCGGCGAGACCATCCTCGACTACTCGGTGTACGACGCGGCGGCGGCGGGCTTTTCGCGGGCGGTGATCGTTCTGCGGCGCTCGATGCTCGCCGATTTCCGGGAGACGGTTGGGCGCCGGATCGAGAAGCGGCTCGACGTGAAATACGCCCTGCAGGAAAACGACCTGATCCCCTCGGGCTTCCGCGTCCCCGCGGAGCGCACGCGCCCGCTCGGGACGGCGCACGCCGTCTGGTGCGCGCGGGAATTTCTCGACGCGCCCTTCGCCGTGATCAATTCGGACGACTTTTACGGCGGCGGCGCTTATCGCGTCCTCTATGACGCCCTCTCGTCCCCCGCCCTTTCGGCGTGTATGGTCGGCTATCGGCTCGGGAACACGCTGAGCGAGACCGGGACGGTCAACCGCGGCGTCTGCACGGTCAAGGACGGTCTGCTCGCCGGGATCGAGGAACGCTGCGGGATCGACAAAAACAGCGGCGTTCCGCTCGATACCGTCGTTTCGATGAATATGTGGGGCTTCCGTTCGGATTTCGTTTCGCGGCTTGACCGCGACCTGCGCGCGTTCCTTCCGGCGATGAAGGATCCGCTGAAGGACGAACTGTACTTGCCCGGCGTGGTCGACGGCGCGATCCGGGACGGATCGCTCTCGGTGCGCGTGCTCGAGACGGCGGAGCAATGGTACGGCGTCACCTACCGCGAGGACGCCGCGTCGCTCCGCGCCGCGATCGCCCGTATGATCGCCGCGGGCAAATACCGTGCGTGACGCTTCTCTTCCCTGTTTTGACCCGATTTTCGGTCGTTTCTGACGACCGCCCCCCGTCAAAAAAGCGCCGCCCGAACCCCGGGCGGCAAAATCATAACTCTCAACGCCGCGGGCGCCCGTTCGGGCGCCCGCGTTATTCAATCGTATTCCAGTTCTTTCCCGTACACTCTCTCGTAGGTTCCCTTGTTGAATTCCCACACCCGCCCTGCAAGCCGTTCGGCTTCCTCGCGCAGCGGCGCGTCGGGGTTGGGCAGGATCGGTTCCCCGATATGGAGCGTAAAGGATTTTTTCGGGGTGCCGTCGCGGCGGAGTTTCCGCGTTTTGAAGGTGTAGAACATGGGGATCACCGGGACGCCGTTCCGCGCCGCCGAGAGGAACGCCCCCTCGATCAGGGGACGCGGTTTCTCGTAGCACCACCAGAGCGACCCCTCGGGGTAAAACAGGACGAGTTCGCCGCGCGAGAGGAACTCTCCGATCGCGGCGTTCAGGTGCCGCATCGTCGGAAGCGTTTTGCCGATCGGGACGGTGCCGCCCGCGCGGAGCAGCCCGCCGAACACGCCGCGCCGGTTGTTGAACTCGGCGACCGTGATCTTCAGTTTCCGGCGCCCGACCGCCCGCCGGATCAGGATGCAGTCGGCGATGCTGACGTGGTTCGAGGTCAGAATCGCGCCCTTCACCCCTTTGAGATTCTTTTTTCCCTCGATCTTAAAGCGACAGAACGGACCGACGAAGAGCCCGACCAGACGGAACACCCCGACCGAAAAAACCGAAACCAGACGGTTGAAAAAGCCGCGGCGAAGGTAGTCGTAGTCGTCCGAGACCGGCAGAACCGATTTCCCCGAGCAGGGCGGCATCACGTGCGCCGAAAAGTTGCGCGCGCGCTCGTTTTCGGCTTCGAGCCGGAGCAGCTCGCGGCGGCTCACGCCGACGCCTCCCGCTCGTGCTCCTCACGGATCGCCTCGGAGCCGACCGCATCGGAATCGATCGACATCCGCTCGATCGGCGCCCAGTCGTCGGCGCGCACGGTCGTCGTGAACGCGAGGATGAAGATCCACGCGTACTCAATCAGAACGAAGGGAGAGAGGAAGAGCAGTTTGATCTTTTCTTTTCGCGTCATGCGGTTGACCCCGCGGCTGACGAGCAGCTGTGCCGCGGCGAAAACGAAGAGCGCGAAGTAGCAGACCCCGATCGGCAGAAGCGACCAGAGCAGAGCCGACGCCACGCCCCCGAGCCCCGCGATCGCCCGGACGAGCGCCAGGACGAGACACGCGGCGAAGCCGACGCCGTCGGCGCCGAGCATCAGGTAGACGGGATAGAGGTCGTAGAGGAAGTGCAGGTTCCCGCGGTCGGGCTTTCCGTGCCCGAAGGTCATTTGCTTGATCTCTCCCGCGTAGGTCTTGCGGAACTGGGCGAACCCCTTGAGCCAACGCACCCGGCGCTTGTTGTATTCGCGGCGGGTCAGCGGCTCCTCGGAATAGATCTCCGCGTACTCGTAGTACAGTTGCTTATAGCCGCGCCGCATACACTCGACCGAGAGTTCGTAATCCTCCGTCAGACTGCGGAAGGGATAGCCGCCGAGGTTTTCGACCACCCGCGCCCCGATCAGCATCCCCTGCCCGCAGAGAGCGAGGGCGTAGCCGCGCTTGGATTTGCTCTTGTTGCCCATATCGTCGACGCCGACGTAGGTCAGCGCGCTGCAGTTGGCGTAGAGCGTCCGGTACTCCTTTTTGTCGGTCAGCCAGTTCTTGATCAGTTTGCGCGGGATCACGACCTCGGCGCCGCTGTCCAACGCGTTGTTCATCTCCTCGACGTAGTTCGACGTCAGGATGCAGTCGGCGTCGACCACGAGATACGCGTCGGGCGCGTTCCCGGTCGAAAGGATGGTTTGCATACAGGCGTCCATCGCCTCGGCTTTCCGCTTCTGGTTCGGGACCACCTGCACGACCGCGTCGGGGAGCGTCTCGCGCACCATGCCGATCGTCGGGTCGTCGGGGTCCTTCACGATCACGTAAACGTCGACGAGTTCCGCGGGATAGGTCTGCCGCTTCACGCTGTCGAGCAGGGGCGCGATCGCCCGGCTCTCGTCGCGCGCCGGGATCAGGAGCGCGAACCTTCTTTTGTTTTTCGCGTGCAGGCGTTCCTGCGGACGCCGTCCCTCGAACCACCACGCGATGTGCGGAACGTACAGCAGAACCGAAAGAAGTTCTACCGCAAGAAACGCGATGATGATCCATTGTAATACCGTCATACGGTTTGCCTCCCTTCGTCGGATCGCGTCGATTGGGTTTTCCGCAGTAGAGTATACCCGACCGGGCGAGCGTTGTCAAGCGCCCGCCGCAATTAATAATTCTCAAATTCTATTCTACCGAGACGTCCGGTTTTGCGGCACTCTATTTTAAATAGAGTTGTCCGGTAATCCGACGTCCACCCCCCTTGCTTTTTTCGGAAAAGTCGTGTATAATGGTTTTGCTATGGAAGACGTCAGAAAAAACATCGTCAACAATCTGATCCTCTTGCGCAAGACCAACAAGATGACGCAACAGGAGCTCGCAAAGGCGCTGAACTATTCCGACAAGGCGATCTCCCGTTGGGAGGTGGGGGACAGTCTGCCGGATATCAGCGTGCTGCTCCGCGTCTGCGAGATCTACGGGGTCGAGTTCGAGTGGCTGATCCGCCGTCACGACGAGGCGCCCGTGCGCGGGAAGAAGAAAAACGAGGGGCTCGGACCCCGGATCGCGATCGTGTTTCTGCTCGCGACTTTTTGCTACGCGTTCGCCACGATCATCTTCGTCTATAATCGCGTGTTCCACAACGGTTCGGTCTGGATGGCGTATATCTGGGCGGTGCCCGCGTCGCTCTCCTTCGCCGTCCTCTTCTCGCGCCGCTGGTGGAGCGGGATCGTCACCGCTATCCTCGTTTCGCTCGATATGTGGTCGGTTCTCACCTGCTTCTATCTCCACTTCCTCGCCAACGCCGGCGAGAATATCTGGCCCATTTTTCTCCTCGGCGTCCCCGTGCAGGTCATATTCGTCCTGTTCGAGTACATCCGCCGCAAGAACTCACAAAAAGGATGACCGCGATCCCACGGAGGCAAGACGTGAGGGATCCGCGCGCTTTCTTGTAAGAAAGCACGGCAAAGAACTTCACTTCGCTTTCTTGTAAGAAAGCTCGGCAAAGAACTTCAATATGGAATATTGAAGAGCAAAACGGCGACTCCCTGCCGTTTTGCGGTTCTATAGCCTTTTCTTTTTTCGTCCGCTTTGCTTTTGGTCTATGATCTCTTCGCGCGTCCCGCGCGACAAGCAAAGCGTCGTGCCGCAGGCACACCGCAGATCGAAATTGCCGCCCCACACGGGGCGGCAATTATATCGAACGGCGCATCCGCGCCGTATATTGACAGGGCGCCCGACGGGCGCCCGCGTTTTTACGCTTCTATTTGATAGAGGTAGCCGTAAATCGAATTCGGATCCTTCGTCACAAACGCATATACCACCAGCATCACCGCCAGGATTGAGAACAGGATCCCGAGCCCGGCGAGCAGCGCCGCCGCGACCGACGCCCCGCTCCGCTCGCCGCCCGCGGCGTGATAGCGCCGCACGAAGACGAACGCGACGATCGAGAGGATCAGGGAGACGGGCGGCGCGCAGGACGACGCGAAGACCGAAAGGATCCCGAAGATCAGCGCCGTCGTGTCAAAACCCCCTCCCGGACGGGGTTCCGTGCGGGGGGTCTCGGGAATCGGGATCTGCACCCGCTCGGGTTCCTCGCGGCGCTCGTCCCGGTTGTCGTCGTAGTAATCGTTCATCCGTTTCCTCCCTCGCTGACCCGCTGCAGGATCGCGACCGAGTCCTCGCCGTCGTACTCTTTCACGCGGACGCGGATCATTTCGGCGTGGGACGTCGGGATATTCTTCCCGACGAAATCGGGACGGAAGGGCAGTTCGCGCAGTCCCCGGTCGATCATGACCGCGAGCCGCACGGCGCCGGGCCGACCGAGATCAAAGAGCCCGTCGATCGCGGCGCGCACCGTTCGTCCGGTAAAGATTACGTCGTCCACCAACACCACGGTCTTGCCGTTCACGTCGAAGGGAATGTCGGTATCCGAGACGACCGGCTGATCGTTCTTTTTGGACAGGTCGTCGCGATAGAAGGTGATATCCATCGCCCCGACCGGAACGTCGACGCCCTCGATCGTCCTGATCTTTCCGGCGATCCGGAGCGCGAGCGGGTAGCCGCGCCGCCGCACGCCGATCAGAACGACGTTCTCCGCGCCGTTGTTTTTCTCCAGGATCTCGTGGCTCAGCCGCGTGATCGCGCGGTCCATCGCCGCCGCGTCCATCAGGTTCGCCTTCTCCCGGAACTCTCCCGTCATGGCGCTCGTCTCCCTTCTCGTTTTCTACCTTCTATTATACCCGGAACGAAAGCAACTGTCAACCGAGAAAGCAAGTGTTTTGGGGCAAACGCAAAAAATGTGCGGACGCCCGTCGGGCGCCCTGTCGATATACGGCGCGGATGCGCCGTTCGATATAATTGCCGCGGCAAACGCCGCGGCAATTTCGATATACAGGCGTGCCGGAGCACGGTAAGGCGATCTATGTCGCGCAAGCGCGCGACGAGATCATAGACCAAAAGCAAAGAAAACCGAAGCAGTCGCGGCTATAGAACCGCAAAACGGCGTCAGTCGAAAGGGGACGCCGTTTTGCTCTTCAATAATATCCCATTATTGAAGTTCTTTGCCGCGCTTTCTTTCAAGAAAGCGCGAAAAACTCCCGTCGTTCCCGTCGTTCCCCTCGTTCCCCGGTCACTTCGCTTCGGGGTGCTTTTTATAATAATCCTCGAGGGCGTTTTTGATCGCTTCCTCGGCGAGCACCGAGCAATGCATCTTATAGGCGGGCAGACCGTCGAGCGCCTCGGCGACCGCCTTATTCGTCAACTCGAGCGCTTCCGCGACGGGTTTCCCTTTGATCAACTCGGTCGCCATCGAACTCGACGCGACGGCGCTTGCGCACCCGAAGGTCTCGAACTTCACGTCCTCGATGATCCCGTCCTCGATCTTCAGGTAGATCTTCATAATATCGCCGCACTTCTCGTTCCCGACCTCACCCACGCCGTCCGCGTCCTCGATCACGCCGACGTTCCGCGGATTGCGGAAATGATCCATCACCTTTTCGCTGTAGAGTGCCATCCTGTTTTTTCTCCTTTCACAGTACGAATTGCGTCTTTTCCGCGACAAGATCCCGCCAAACCGGCGAAAACCCCCGCAGATGCGCGACCACTTCCCCGACCGCGCCGATCATATAATCGACCTGCTCCTCGGTCACGTCCTCTCCGAGCGAGAGCCGGAGCGACCCGTGCGCCACGCCGTGCGGACGACCGATCGCGAGCAGCACGTGGCTCGGATCCAGCGACCCCGACGTGCAGGCGGACCCCGACGAAGCGGCGATCCCCCGATCGTCGAGCAGGAGCAAGAGCGACTCGCCCTCGATCCCCTCAAAACAGAAATTCACGTTCGACGGCAGCCGCCGCGCGGGGTCCCCGTTCAGAGCCGCGTGCGGGATCCGCGCCAGCCCCGCGATCAGCCGATCCCGGAGCGGGACCAGCCGGGCGGCGTTTTCCGGAATTGCCCCGACCGCCTCCTCGAGCGCCGCCGCCATCGCGACGATCCCCGCGACGTTCTCGGTCCCCGCGCGTTTGTTTCGCTCCTGCGCGCCTCCCTCGATCAGCGAGACCAACTTCGCGCCGCGCCGGGCGTACAGGAACCCGACGCCCTTCGGCCCGTGGAACTTATGCGCCGACGCCGAGAGCAAATCGCACCCGATCGTCCGCACGTCCAGCGGAATATGCCCCACCGCCTGCACCGCGTCGGTGTGAAACGGCACCCCGCGGCGGCGGCAGATCTCCCCGATCTCTTCGATCGGCTGGATCGTCCCGATCTCGTTGTTCGCCGCCATCACCGTCACGAGGCAGGTATCCTCCCGGATCGCCCCCTCAACCGCGGACGGCTCGACGATCCCCGCCGGCGTCACCGGCAACAGCGTCACTTCAAACCCCTCGCGCTCGAGTTTTTTCAGCGTATGCAGAACCGCGTGATGCTCGATCGCGTCGGATACGATATGCCGCTTCCCCGCCTTCGCCCCGACCGCCGCGGCGGACAGGATCGCCTGATTGTCGGCTTCCGACCCGCCCGAGGTAAAGGTGATCTCGCGCGCCTCCGCGCCGATCAGACGCGCGATCTTCTCGCGCGCCGCCTCAACGGCGTCCTTCGCCCGCTGCCCGAGCGCATAGAGCGAAGACGGGTTCCCGTAACATTCGCACAGATACGGCGTCATCGCCTCGACCGCCGCCCGACTCATCTTCGTCGTCGCGGCGTTGTCCGCGTAAATAAACATAGAAACTCCTTTCTCGTGTTTCACTCGCGGATATTATATCCCTATTCGCCTACTATGTCAATAGGTGATAAAAAGTTTTTTTCGATTTTTTCGTTGAGGACTTGAAACGCCAATCACCCTATGGTATAATAGGCGTATCAAAAAAAGGACGGAGGAGAGGCAGATGGTTTCGACGAAAGGGCGCTACGCGCTGCGCGTGATGCTTGATCTCGCGGAGCACGCCGACGAGGGCTTTATTCCGCTGAAGGATATCGCGCTCCGGCAGGAAGTGTCCAAAAAATATCTCGAGATCATCGTCCGGGATCTCGTGGGCGGAAAACTGATCCGCGGTTCGAGCGGCAAGGGCGGGGGCTACCGACTTTGCAGACGGCCGCAGGACTACACCGTCGGGGAGATCATCGAACTGACCGAGGGAACGCTCGCCCCGATCGCCTGCCTCGCCGCCGACGCCGGGAATTGCCCGCGCAAGGATCGCTGCAAGACGCTCCCGTTCTGGCACGAGTTCGACACGATGGTTCACGATTTCTTTTACTCCCGCCGCCTCTCGGATCTGCTTTCCGCGCAGGCGGACGAACCGGCGACCGTAAAATGACCCCGTCGCGCTGACAGAACGAGAAAAACGAACGACCGCTCGAGGAGAAAACCGCCATGCCGAAAAAGAATTACGAAACCGACGTCGCGCTCCTGTCGGTGACGACGACCGAGTTCCGCGCCGTGACCCACTTTCACAATTGGCACGCAAAAACCTTTCCGGGCGACGAACAGATCTACGACGTCGCCACCTTTATCCGCGACGGGAAGGAGCGCACGCTCGTTCACGCGAAATGCGACGAAATGGGGATGACGGCGGCGACCGCGCTCGCCATGAAGGTCATCTACACGTTTCGCCCGCGCTACCTGATCATGGTCGGGATCGCCGCCGGCGTCGCGCAGGAGGGCATTATCGACCAGCGTTACGGCGACGTGATCCTCGCCGACGTCGTGTGGAACTACTCCGCCGGAAAGTTCGTCAGTCCCGACGCCGCCACAATCAAGTACGGCAACCTCGGCTTTCTGCCGCGCTCCACGTCGGCGGAGATCCCGGAGGACGTTCTCGTCACGCTCCGGGCGGCGGTCGAGTCGCCCGAAAACCCCTGCCACGTCTATATCGGCCCGATGGCGTGCGGGAGCACGGTGGTCGCCAACCGCGAACTGCTCGAAAAACAGATCTACACCCAGTACCAACACACGGCGGGTCTGGATATGGAGTCCTACGGCGTCGTCTACGCGGCGAACCATGCCTCCGATCCGAAACCGACGCCGATCATCGCTAAGAGCGTCTGCGACTTTGCCGACAGCAAAAAGAGCGACGATTACCAGCGTTTCGCCGCCTATTCCAGTTGCGAGTTCGCCAAATACCTCTACGAAAAGGTCCTGCCGCTGGACTGATGCCCGCGCCGAAAACAAGAACCGCCCCCACTTGTGCCGAGCGGGGGCGGTTCTTTCTCAAATACGTAAACAATTATTTACATCCGTGTCGCTCGTCGACCGGCAAAGCGCGAAGCAACCCGCAAAACGATTTCCACGCGGCACCCCTTACAGTTTAATCCCAAAATCGCCGAACGAAAAGACCCCGCTCCCGTGTTTCAGAAGCCCGCGCTCCTCAATTTCGGAAAGCGCGCGCTCGACCGTGCGCGCAAAATCCGCGGGAAGATCGAGCCGGTGATGCCCCGGAAGCAACCGGTTAGCCCCCAGCGCCGCGATCCGCTTGACCGATTCGTAAAAAGCGCTCGGGTCGGTCGAGGGATAAAACGCGTCCAGTTGTCCCGCGTAGAGCAGATCGCCCGAATAAACCCGCTTCCGCTCAGGCTCCCAAAAGCAGCAATGCCCCGGGGAATGCCCCGGCGTGTGCAGCGCAACGACCGTTCGCCCGCCGAGATCAAACCGTTCCCCGTCACGAAAAACGATTTGCGGACTTCCCCGGAACACCCGGTACCCCGCAAGATCAAACGACGCCGGGAACACGAAGGGGCGCGCCGTCAACTGCCGCCTGACCTCGTCCGTCGAAAGCGGGAACCCGCCCGACAGCCACCCGGCTTCCGCCTCGTGTACCGCGACGGTGTCAAACAGCCCGTGCCCGCCGATATGATCCCAATGGACGTGCGTCGCCGTCGCCGTAACGGGAAGATCGGTCAGCGTATCGACCGCCCGACGGACGTCGGACACGCCGAGCCCCGTGTCGATCAGCAACGCCCGCTCGCGTCCCGAGAGCAGATAGCAATGCGTCTCTTCCGGGTGCTTGTATTCGCTGATCGCATACGTCTCGGGATCGATCCGTTCCACCGAAAACCAGTCGTCCATACCTTCCCCTTACAGCGCCTTTTTCAGCATGATCTTCTCGTTCGTCCTGTATTCTTCCGAAAACCCCTCCGAAAGGAACAGCCCGAGGGCGGGGTTGTCGATCGCGAGATCGTCCCACAGCACCCCGACCCCGTTCTCCTTCGCGGCGGCGCAGAGCAGGCGCAAGCCCGCTCGCCCGTACCCCTTGCCGCGCGCGGGCGCGTAAACGATCACGTCGGCGATCATCCCGCCGAGTTCCGCGTCATAGTGGTACGCGATCTCCCCGACAAAGAGCCCGCCGTCGGAGAGATACCGATAAAACCGTTTCCCTTCGGGGCGCGCGATCCAATAGTCGTACCAGTCCGCCCAATCCTCTTCGGGGAACGCGATCGTCCCGCCCCACGCGCGGTTGTAGAACATCGTTTCTTCGTCCGCGAGCAGGGCTTGCCGGAACCAAAGATCCGAAAGGTTCGGTCGATAGAGCGTCAGCATCGGTTCACCTCTTTCCGTCGGGCGTCTCGTCCGCGATCGCGTCGAGGAGCCCGCACAGGAACTCCTTGTCGTCGACCTCTTCGACGAGCAGCATCTCCTTCGCGCCGGGATAGGGCTTCTCGCGCGCCGCGTCGGGCAAAAGTCGCCGCGCCGCCTCGGTCGGTTTGACCAGCAGTCGGTCGTCGTAGATCCCGCCGACGATCTTCCCCCGGCAGTAAAGAATATACTCCCCCATCATCGCCCGCGCCGTCACGCCGGAAAGCCCCGCCGTCTGATCCAGCACGAACTCCAGATACTCCTTGCTTGAAGCCATCATTTTTCCTCCGATCGAAGCGCGGTCGTTTCTTTTCTTCCATTATAGCACGTGCGCGCGCTCGTTGCAACGCCCCGCCGGAAAAACTCCCGCCGGGGCTTGAACAATTCACACTTTTCGTGTATAATGGGAAGAACAACGCGGGATTTTGACGGAAAAATCTTGTGTCGGAGGCAAAAAAGCGATATGAAAGAGATCGAAATATTCGGCGCAAACCGTTCCGACCCTTTTACCAAAACCCGTTCGGGGAGCCGGGCGGTCGTTATCAAGGACGGAAAGATTCTTCTCGCCCACGAAACCGCATCGGATTATTGGCAACTTCCCGGTGGGGGCTTTGAAAAAAACGAGTCGCCCGAAGACTGCTGCGTCAGAGAAGTAGAAGAGGAAACGGGATATCTCGTTTTGCCCGTTCGGAAATTCCTGATACTTTCCGAGTATTATGATGATATACGCTATGTCAGTCATTATTTCGTATGCGAAATAACCGGTCGCGGGAAGAGAAGCCCGACGGAAACAGAGAAAAGTCGCGGACTTGAACCCCAATGGCTGTCGCTGCAAAAAGCGGTCGATGTCTTCTCCCGCCATCAGGATTATGCAAACGTCAACGAAGATAAGCGGGGCACCTATTTAAGAGAATACACCGCGCTTGAAAACCTGCAGCTTTAAGCGAAAAAAGGCGCGCGGGGTGCTCCTGCGGAGATTCAGAACTCGCGTCTCAGACGGCAGAGAGGGAGTTCGTTTCTCGGTCGGGGCGAGCCGCTTGGACTTTTCGCCGC
>CAMJDE010000020.1 GCA_946404295.1 uncultured Clostridia bacterium
GAGATACCTATCCTCTCAATCTCGTCCTGGACAACGAACTGCACGCGGTCGGCTCTACTTACGGTCAGTTCTCGGTCACCGTGGAATCGCACGGCTCGATTCAAACCGACGATCGTAACCACAGCAACACGACGCACGAGGACACCTATTCGGTCGGAACGGCAACGATCCTTGACGTAAACGACAGTCTTGAATTGAACGGAAGCGTGTATTGCTGTTTTGACGTCGGCGGCGGGTTCATGATTTTGATTGATCTCTCGATCGAAAACGGAAAACTGATGGTGGACGCGCGGACTCCGATTGCGTCGTACTATTCGATCCGAGGTGACCGTCCCGGCTATCTCGAAAGGCATTTCCGGGAGTACACGGACGGCAAGATCCCGTACTTTACCGTCACGGTCACCGACACGGTCTCCGGTCTGTCCGATACGATCAACGTCAAAACGATGCCGACCGTAACCAGCGTCAGAATGTCGCCCGAAGAATTGTCTTTCTGAACGGGAGGTGACCTGCTATGAGTGGAAAAAGCGTAACCCTTCAAGCCGGTAGGATCATCACCTACGTCCTGATCGTGCTTCTGCTCGTGGGCGGTGTCGGGTTCGTCGCCTATTTCACGAATGGGTTTACCGACGGTTTCAAATCGTTCTACGTCAGCGTCAACGGTGAAAACGTGCTGGATGCCAAAACCGACGTGATCATTTCCCCCTCCGCACCGCTCGAGGTGGACGTCAAGTACACGTTCGGAAGGTTCAGTAAGAAACTGACCGGGTATGAGGTCAAAGTCGTCCCGGCGGCAGACTTCACCTTCACCGTTGACGGGGCGACGCACTCTTTCGCAAACGAAGAAGACCTTACGGGCGGTTTTGAGATCGTCGAAGATGACGAGTCTTTTAAGCTCATCCCGAAAGGCGGTCTGGGGTTCATTATGAGCGGCGTCTATCCGGACAGCGAGGTCGTCGTTAACAAATCGAGCGTTCCGAAGGACACGGACCTGTTCACGGTCATCGTCTATTCCAAAGACAAGACGGCGAGTGTTTCCATCGGATGCCGGTTGGAGGACTACGACACGGAAGGCGTCACTCTTGACGAGGAGGCGATCGTGTTTTGAGTCAGGCGGCAAAAACGAGGATCATTTCGTTGTTTCTCGCTTTTGTCACGGTGTTCTGTACCGTCTTTCTGGCGGTACAGACGCCCCTGATTGCAAGAGCAGAAACGACCTATTCGGACGTGCTGGACGATCTGCGGAAAGACGATTCTTTTCAAACGTCCAACTACCCCGAAAGAGCGGGAGACTACTCTTTGCAGATCATTCAGATCGCCGAGAGCGTCAACCGGGAACTGTTCGTGTATGTCTATCAGCCGAGCGGAACTCAAAAGGACCTGCGGGCGTCCTCGATCAACATCTCGACGACGATCAACGACGCCATCAGTTTTACAAACTACAAGCTCGACTACCTGAACAGCAGCGGCGTGTTCTACAAGTACAAGGTGCGGGATTTCGCGGTCTTGGATGAGAACGTGCGGTATTACGCCATCACGTCCATCTACCGCCCCTTTGACGCGAGCATCGACGCGGGTACAGGCAACAACAATACGATCACCGAAGTCAATTACGCAATCAACCGGCAGTATTGCTTCGGGACGATCAACGGCAATCCTTACGTAAACTGCATCGACATCGAAACCATCGTCGTGACGGACAAGTTCGTCGGATTCGTGCGCTATCCGGACGGGTTCAAACTCTTCTACGGAGCGTGCGACAGTCATTTCGTGGCGTTCAATACGGACAAGCGGATCGACAAACTGCTCGAAGCGGATGTGTACTACACGACGCAAGCCTACTCAATGGCTTGGGCGGTATATGTCGGGAAGAAGGAAGAGTTCGGTGAGAAGGAAGACCACTATGCGTATCTGACGTATACCGACAAGGTGGAACACAACGGCGGCGGGTTGTTTGCCGGAACGTACACGTGGGACCGGATCCAGAGCGTTGAAGAGTTCATCGCAAACGAAGATCGGGATACCATCTACCACGGCGCGATCCTTGACGTCACCTATTCCACCCAACTGACCGACGAGGCGTTACAGGAGTTGCAGGGAAAGCATTGGGTTCTGCGATTCGCGGAAACCGAATATACCCTGTGGTCCGGCGACAGTTCTTACGGGAAGATCGCCACGATGGTCGGAGACGTGACGATCCTTCGGTTGAAGTTTGAGACCGACGGTATCGTTTACAATCTCGGTGTGATCGACAACAAGCAGACGGGCAGCAATCTGCCGTCCAACGTGACCGAAGTGAAGGTTTCGCTGAACGATAAAGGCAAGCGGATCGTCTGGCTGTTGTTGCTGATCCTCTTGCTCGTCTTGCTCGCGCCGATACTGCCTTACGTCATTCAGTTCATCATCTTCATCTTCAGTTTACCGTTCCGACTGATCGGGTGGCTGATACGGTTGGTGAAACGAAGGCGCGAAGAAAAGAAAGAGCGACGGATCTACGAGCGCGTGATCGCGTCAATTGACGAGTCCGAATGGGACGATTTCGAACAGTAACAAAAAAGGCGCCGGCAGAATAAACCCTGTCGGCGTTTTCCTAAAAGAGAAAGGATTTGATATGAAAACGTTGAAAAGAATACTGGCGGTAACGGTCATTCTGGTTATCGCTATGGTGATATGGTATCTGGTATTTACCGGACAAGTAATGAACGCGGAGGAAGCCTATGAAGAAGCAAAAGATCTTATACAGTAGTTTGGCTACGACGCTGACGGTCTGCTTTCTGCTGCTGGGCTTTTTCGTCTTTCCACGTTCATACGTTCGGTTAAAGGAAGCCGGAGCAGATCTTGTTTCGTGTGTAAAGTATTATTTACATTCCGTATTTGGCGAAACGCCGGAAGAGATGCCCTCGGTCGTGGAATACTCGGACGTGAGCGAGCCGATCACTCTTTTGCCGCCCGATTACGGAGCGTTCAAAGCAAAGACCGGTTCTTTTTTCAGAACTCTTTTCAGCAAGCAAAACCTGTTTGCGTGGCTTGCTTTGGTCGGAAAACGGTCCGTAACGCTTTCCAAAGGAATCGCAATCGTTCTCCCGGGTATCCTGTGCCTCTGGCTGCTGATTAAGCGTCTGTACGCGAAGTGCAACAACCGTTACAACCGGGATACTCTGCCGCTTTGGATATACAGACGGACGGTAGAACGAGGCTTTCTCGCGGCGAAGAGATTTGTCGTGGGATTTGTTTCGTTTCTGCGGGAGCACGGTTGGGTGTGGTTCTTCTGGCTCGTTTTGTGGGGGTTTCACCTCAATCTCGCGTCAATCGTCGTGGAGTTCTTCGCCTACTATCTCTTCTTTGCCGTATCGTTTGAGTTCGGAACGCTCTACGTCCAGGCGGTAAAACTCGTCCGGGATCTGCAGCCGTTATTCCGGTTCTTCCCGTGGTGGATCCTGGTCTTTATCCCGTTGTTCCTGTTCAAACGGTTCCGGGAACGGATCGCGTTTGCCAGACTTCATCATTACGAGGCGCGGAACTGCGGGTTCATAAAAGAGCTGCCGATCGTCTCGATCACCTGTGGGAGTATGGGCAAGAAGAAAACGACGATGATAACCGATATGACGCTCTCACAGGAAGTGATGTTCCGGCAGAAGGCGCTGGAGATCTTGCAAAAAACGGACCTGGCTTTTCCGAACTTCCCGTGGATCTGCTTCGAGAACGAGCTATTGAAATGCTTGGAGTACGGAATCGTCTATAACCTTGCAACCATCCGCGTCTGGATCGAGAAGAAGCGGGCGCGGTATGAAAAACACAGGAACGCCCGCCTGCAGCTCTACGGCTATAACAGCGGGCGGTATGGTTTGGAATATGACGACGCCTTGAGCGTGAAAAGCCTGTTTGACGCGCTCGAAACCTACGCGCAGGCTTATTTCATTTTCGTTCTGCAATCCAGCCTGATCGTATCAAACTATTCCGTCCGGACCGATAACGACGTTGTGACGCGCGGGAACTTCCCGATCTGGTCTTTGGACTTCTTCGCCGACAGAAGACGGAGCAGCCGACACGCGCACGTTCTGGACTTCGACGTGCTGCGGCTCGGGAAGAAGATACGGGAAAACAATCCGAACGCCGGCAGCTTCGAGTTCGGCGTCGTGGCGATCACCGAGATCGGGAAAGAGCGCGGTAACAATCTGGAACTCAAAGAGGTCAAGAAAAAGAACGATGAAACGAACCAGAAGAACGATCTATTCAATTCCTGGCTCAAAATGTGCCGGCACTCGGCGACTGTGGATCATTTCCCGTTCATCAAGGTCTTCACCGACGAGCAGCGCCCGGAGAGTTGGGGGGCAGACGCGAGGGATCTCTGCGATATCGTCAATATCGTGTCCGCGGGAGACGCAAAACTCGCTCTTCCGTTCTACACGATCGAGGAGATGATCTCCGAATGGGCGTTCCACCGGTTTATCTCGCTCTACTACAATTTTCGGTTCCGCAGGGGAGACAACACCCTGCTCGTTCATCTTCTGAAACAGGCGACGGCGTGGCTTTGGAAGCGGAACGTCCGGATCTGCAATAAGTACGGCTATACGGTTCTCAAGATCGAAAAAGAGCGCGGAACGATGGACGGCAAGACTGTCCCGAAACGGTACTATCTTGTCAACCGCAAAATTTACAGCAACCGATTCACGACGGACTGCTTTGCGGATTTCTTTCAGGATATGGCGAGGAAGAGCAACGTAGGTCTTATGGATTATATCGAATACGCGACTGAAAAAGCGAGCGTAGAGGAGTTGAAGATGCAGAACAGTTACTTTATCAACGGGCTTTACGGAAGCAACGAGGGCGAATAATCCCCCCTAAAAACACAAAAAGCAGGAAGGAGGTGAACTATGGCATATCACGAAACCAAGGTTTATTTCGATGGAAGTCACTATATTGCCATTCCGCACACGGAAACCCCCCGGAAACCCCGCAAGTATAAGCCACCCCCTGTTGATCCGGCGACCATTAAGCGTCCGACAGAAGAACCGCTTGACGTCGCGAGCCTGTTTGAGGAATGCGATCCGGAAGAGCGCGTTTTCGATACGCGGAGCAAATTGCCGTTTGAAGAAAAGTCGAAGCCGACACCGGTATCAGAAGTCCCCGTAACAGAAAAGCAGCCGACTGAAAAAGAAGTTTTCAATCGGCTGTATGAAGAGAATATTAATGCCCCGCGTCTCGAACGACGGAGACTGATTCTTGAGAAAATGAAACCGTATTTCGAGAACGACCGTGAAGCGGAGCTGTTCGTGGACGCGAATATGGTACGGAAGCAGACCAACCTCATCGCGCGACGGATCCGGATGATCCGAAAAGTGAATCTGCAGGAGTTCAACTACTTTGTTACCTTCACGTACAGCGACGCGATCCATACCGAAGAATCGTTTCGGAAGAAGTTGCGGAACACGCTAAGCCACCTCTGTTCCCGGAAAGGTTGGAGATACGTCGGCGTCTGGGAGCGAAGTCCCGAAAAAAAGCGTCTTCACTTTCACGGGATCTTCTACGTTCCGAATGGGACGATGCCGGGAGAAATGAAAGAAGTGAAGAGTTACAGTTTCTCGGAACACAGGCCCCAGATCACGATGCAGAACAGTTACTTTGAAAAACAATTCGGACGAAACGATTTCCGTCCGATCGAGCGCAAGGAAAAGATCGGCTCGGCGGTTGCCTATCTGCTCAAATACATCGAGAAGTCCGGTGAAAAGATCGTCTATTCGAGGGGTCTGCCGCAATTCTTCATATCGGACATTCTGGAAGACGACGTCGTTTGCAGAATCGGTTTGGAAGATAAGAAACTGCTGCTCTTTGACAACTTTTCCTGTTTTGACGAAGGGTGCTACGTCGGTCCCGTATGCAAGGAAACGATCAAGCAACTGCGCAAAAGCAACTGACCGGAGATCCGAGTGGACAAATACGGTATTAAAACGGAAACACGCGCGAACGGATCACGCGGTGATTCGCCAAGCGGTTCAGCGGCGAACACCGCGCCTTCGCGCTTCCTGTTTTCCGTATTTCAGTCGGGTTCGGAAATGGTTAGGCGTGTGCTTGTCTCGCGCGCGCGTAGCGCGCGCGCTTGTATCAAAACAAGCACACGCCTAATCGCCAAAGTGGTATTTTAATCAGACTTTTTCCTCTGTCGTTTCTCAGTTCCAAATGTGATTATTATACTTCATAGAGTAACCCGGCTCTGCCCGTTCGTTTGTTCTTGGTAAACCTAATGATATTTGCGTCTTTGTAATCAATATCCGGTATGTCATTTTCAAGAATAATCAACTGCCCAAATCTTTGATGGTTGACTAAGTAAGAAAACAAAGATGCTTTCATAGTGTCAGATGCTTTTTCGTTTCCTGCTTCTTTGAGAGAAAGGATTGGAGAGTCTATCGCAAGCAAGCCGGGATTGTACTTCCCCTGTTCCGATAGATACTTCAAAAAAGACAGCGAAACAATCGAGTTTATAAATGCACGATAACCTTTTCCGTATGATCCTTTGGTTTTTCCATCGATAACAACGTCAAATGCGCTTCTGACATCAAACCGAACTGATCTGAATAAGTCAAAATTGCAATCTGCAAGCATTTCTTTCAAGCTGCTATCGATAACACTCATAATATCCGGGGTGAAGTGCGTTTTAATATCAAAGCCCGTGTCAGAATCTGTTTTTTCTGTTTCCTTTTGAAATAGTTCCGCTTTTAGTGCGGTTTCATCTTGCTCTAACAGAGTCTTTTCTTTTTCAATCTCTACCGAATACTGAAAACTTTGGAATGCTTGAGTCAATTCTTTCAACTTTGGCTTTAGTTGATTATGAATCAGACCTTCGGTTTTTTCACGACGTGACATCAAATCATTCAACTGCGATTGAAGTCGTTCTATTTCTTGAACAATCTCGTTTTCTGATACAAGGACATCTTTTATCCGGAGTTTGATGCTTGTGAGCTCTGCTTCTGAAGCCTCTCGATAATTCTGTGAGGGGGTGCCTTTGGAATCGATATCATTATGGCAGATTGGGCACTGTTGTAATCTGGGAACGTTCTCGAGTTTTAATCCGCCGTCAACAATGAAACCTATCCGGCGAATGTCGGATAGATACTGACTTTTCAAGGCTTTTTGACGATCAAGCAAGTGTTCACATTCTGAAATTTGATCGCTTACTGAATAGATTTCATCCAGGAGTTGCTTACTCTGCTCGATCGCGTTTGTAATACGATTCTCGGTATCCTGAATCTCAGAGACGATTTCTTGTGTCTTCTTTTTTATATCGGTAAATGTAATACTGGGGATCTTGCCGGACAACTCTTTCTTCCGCTCTTCGATGCTGGCTATTTTAGTTTGAATATAGCTGATAATCGCTTGTTTCCGCGCCTCTTTAATGGCTTTTTGTACACGGGGATTAATCCCATCGAAATCATCTCCCGTCATAAGGAAATATAAGCCCGAAAGATATGCCGTCGAAGCTGTTTTCTGTTGTGGAAGTAATATAGACTCTCGCTGAATTATCTGCTCTTCTTTGACCAGCATTGTATGGATAAAGGATCGTAAAGTAAAGCGACGAGTATCTCCTTTTTGGTTACTGACGATATTGTGATGCTCTTTGATTCCGATGATCTTCAACCACAGATCATCATTAAGGTTTCGTTTCCCCGTTTTAATTCTATAGATCCCTGATTCTATTCTGTCATCAGAACTACTGACTTCCGCTGTGGTCGTTTTCTCACCATCTTCAACATCTCTTGTGACAGTCACTGTCCCTTTGGCAGTTTGAATGACCATTGCGAATGAATCGTATCCATGCTTTATATCAACCGGAACCCGATCACTTCCAAACAAATAATCCAGTATTTCCAGCACGTAACTTTTGCCCGTGTCGGAAGGACCGCAAATAATATTAAGACCCGGAATCAGTTCAATGGACGACGCTTGTTTCTCTGTGCCTCTGGCGATTATTTTCTGTATATAAAAATCAGGCATCAGTTACTCTCCTCTATTCTTTGCTTGGCTTTGGCGTTGATTAACTTTTGAACGAAGGGTAAACCTTTTGTTTTGACCTCTTTCTCAGCAAGATATGAACATTTTTCATAATCCAAAGCGAAAGAGCTGTTAAGGGTTTTAGAAAAGTCTCTACCGGGAACCGTAGCTGCATACCGAAAGCCGGATTTGTCGGGTATTATTTCAACCATATTGCGAAGGATTAATTCTTCAAGTGATTTTCGAGTTTTTTCAAGACGTGCGGCAGATTCACCGTACATATAGCAATTGTCTCCGTGAAGGTTACAATCATAAATACCGAATTCGCGACCATAAACAGACATAAAGTCTATCACTGCTATTTCTTCAACACTCTTCGACTCTTTCGTATTTGCCAGAATAATCAAAATCCGCAATGAGACTTCAAGGGTCGAATTATAAATGCTTTTTACTTTTCTGTCCATGAAATCTCGCCGTCCTTTACAAGAAAATGACATACTCCTTTTTTCTCGCGTGAACTAATCCAATTCAGTTTACTAAGAAGTCTGCATCTTTCAATTGGAGATAGCGCTGCACGTTCCATTACCTCGATCAATCGATCCATTGAAGACGGGAAATGCTTTTTATAGGTACTGTAGATATGATCGTATATTTCTTCTTTTAATGCTGAAAAATGGTTTTCTTCATAGTCGCCGAAGCAGTCTTTGGTGCCTTCTCGTATTGCCTCTGCCGCATAGTAGTTCTTTCTATGTTGGCAGAGGTCTTTTTTATAATCGGGATACTGGTCGAGATCTTCAATCGAAATCTGTTTGTCCATACCCAATTCTTCCGCATATACGTCCAAAAGAGCGTGGACATATTCCAATTCATCTTCCGAAAGCGTATCCGGTGGTGACGTCGTACTAGGCGGAGGATAGCTTTTCAGCAATTGTTCGAGTTGGTCCATATCCTCAAGAGCTTGCTTGATTTGGGAATCATATTTTGCCGCTTCGTCAAGTATCGATGATTTGTTGTCTTTTTTTAGGACGTAAAGGTAAACTTGCGCCAGGAAAGCCGCGATATGCTCTTTGTCTGCTATTTGCAGAAAATCTTTCCGTTGTCTATCGGATAATTCCGGATCACCGTTAATCAGATTGCGAATACCATAAATCAAATCATTAAAAAAACTCGGCTCAATTTCAGGTAAAACGACGTCTTCGAAAAAAGAATCTGCCGCAGAGATAATCTCCGGATTATAAGACGCCGCCGAAATCGTTTTGGGGATCTGTCTTTTACAATTCAAGAGATTGCTTGCGAACGAATCTCCGACAACATAGTCTTGCCCCATTTTGTTTTTGATTGTTAAATTGTCTGTCACTAATCCGAAAAGAAGCTCAACAACACGAACGTTTGTTTTCGGTGGTTTAAGACTCTTCTTAACGGTTTTTGCAAACGAACCGAAACACAGTCTCATTAAGCGGTTTTCCTTTATCAAATATATGTCAAATTAATGTCAAATGGATGGAATAGACTTTTTGGGCTCTTTACGATAATATGGTTCATAGAAAAAGCAAGAATAGTTTTCCTATTTCGACAAAATGTGTAATAATGCGACCTTGATTTTTTAATTATATCACAAGGAATTGGAAAAATCAACCTTTTTACGCTTCTGCTTTTTACATTTTTTGACAATTCTGCGCTTTCGATTCTTCTGTCAAGAAATGCATCGGCTGATCATCGGTGGCTCAACGTTTCTTGACCGGATAATTAAATAAAAGCAGCTGCCTTTTGAGCGGGAAGCTGCAGACTGAACGGAGTGGAAATCCGTACGGCCTGCGGTAGGTGTTCTATTGCCTTTTTGCAGCTGATTACGAAGCTCTCTCCGTTCCAAAGAAAAGAACGGAGGAGCTTAAAATGAAACTGAAAATCCGCTATGACATCACCATTCAAATCGTTGATCTTACATACGAAGATGAAGATCAACTATGGGACCTTTTGATGCCGGGAAGCAACAAAGGGCTGTCACAAACCGAACGGGAGAAAAAACTCCAAGAGGCCTTTGACGCCGAGTTTAACGATCCCGACTACAGGAATTGGCACAAGCATCGCAGGCACACCGTTAGTTTGGGTATCAAGGATTACGGAAATCAGTGGAACGATGACGATAATGATACCGTCGACCCAGATATGGATTTTGTGGTTGACGATCGCATTTTCCGAGAGGACGAGCTGGCGCTGGAGGAGCGAGGTTCTTATGAGTCAATTTGTCGTCAAATTCGTTCTGCGTTGAAGGACAAGCCCAAATGGGCGGAGGCGTTCATTGCCGTTCGCTTGAACGGAGTTTCCGTCAACGATTATGCGGCGTCGATCGGAGTATCGGACGCGAGCGTCGTGTCGCATTGGTTGAAGCGCGCAAAAGAAAAACTAAAAAAATTTTTCAAAGACCGTCAGATTTGACCGTCTGCCGAGGCTACCATATGGAGGGTAACCTCGGCAATCTCTTTTTGCGGCAAAAGACCGCAATGGTATTTGGTTTTGACGGCGTCGGGCGGCCACGCCCGGTCAGACGCCGTGAAAATATACGAAAACACTCGCAAAAACCAAAAGGAAACCGCCTAACGGGATATCAAAAGAATGGTTTATCGGAGTGTTTTTCAACTCGACACCCCAAAACACAAGCATCAAACGAAAAAGGAGATGATTCAATTGTTTTAATTTCAAAAACCCCCTGGAAGCAGTGAGCGCCTTGTCCGGAAAAACCGTGTTGGATGTCGACACGAATCAATCCAATCGGTATTGCATTCGTCTGAATACCCCGACGGGGAAAGAAGCGTACTATTTCAGCACGCCGATTTACAACGAAAGCAGCGGAAAACTGGTTCGGAGGTTATTTACCGAAACAAACGGCTGTTACCGTTTCACCGGAAGCCGTGCGGTGGTCAGAGTATATGCAACTCATATTGATTTGTCTGATCGTGAAAGAGAAGCGCAGATCCGGTTCGTAAAGCCGCAGTCTTTCCGTCTTAAAGAAGGAAAACTGATATCGGATCATTTGTCGATCGAACCGACGATGAACGGCGTTTGCGTGTCCGGCGTGTTGGATTATTTGAAAATGGAAATGACCTTTCGTTTCGAGTATCAAAACACGCGTATCTCTCATAACTGCCTTTGCTTTATGGAAAGCAAATTCAAACCGATTCTGGTCTTGGCCGCGCTGTATTCCGAGGGTCCCGGCGACGTCCACCCGCTTTCGATTCGATACGTTGAGCAATCCCCTCGTCAAGGGACAGTTTCTGTGCATACGGACAACGCAACGTGTCGTCGCGGGGCAATGGAGATTGATTTTTACGAATCAAAGTTGCTTCAGGATACGACCGTTTCTTCCGGCAGATCCAACGAAAACAATGCTTTCGGACCTGTTGCTTTCCCAGGTAAAAGCCGGTTCTTCGGGACACAGTGGCTGTATTGCCGGCTCAATCCCGAAATCATCCGGGATTTGTCCCGAAAAGTGATCAGTCAAGTCAAACTGTTCTTCCCGAGAGTTCAATCAAGTTCAGTTTCGCTCAAAGCCTATTCCCTGCCTAATCGTTTTTGCAGTTTCGGATCCAACTGGAACAATAAGATTCCGGTATCTCATGCGTACGATAATGTTTCGATCAAAAACGATTACGTTTGTGTCGACCTGACACAGAAATACGTCCAAAGAGGACAGTTGAACGAATCTTTCGGATTCGTTCTGGTCCCCAAAACAGACGGTATCAACGGATACCAACCTATTTTTACCGGCGATTGTTATCTTTCGCCTCCGATACTCACAATCAATTATAAATAAGGAGATTTTTAAAATGGAAATCAAAGATCTGAATTCCGAACTGGAATTGAAACCCGAGTCCGAGGTGACTCTTGAAACCGAAACGGCTGCCACGCAGCAGAAAGAGACGTCAGAGGAAGACGTTCTTGCAAAAAGGCAGTCGTATTCCAAGACCTTTCTGAAAAAGAAAGGCGTATTTGAAACCAAATACTATCGAACCCCCGTACACGTCTACGACTCCGAAACCGGCGCATTTGTTGAAGCGGACAAGCGAATGGTTGAGGCAGAAGACAAAAAGTCTTATCGGAATAAGCAGAACGATTTCGAGCTTCGTTTCTTTAAAGGAAGCAAAGAAAACGCTCTGTTTTCCGTGTGCAAAGAAACGGAAAGCATTACGGCGATCATCCGTCCCCCCTTTGGTGAAAGCGTCAAAGAACTTGCTCCGACGCCGACGGAAAAGAATACGGAGCTTGACTATGCCGACGTTATG
The DNA here is from genome assembly GCA_946404295.1 of uncultured Clostridia bacterium. Classification (GTDB taxonomy): domain Bacteria; phylum Bacillota; class Clostridia; order Oscillospirales; family CAG-272; genus UBA1740. The sequence continues at coordinate 12,267 of CAMJDE010000020.1, forward strand.
CCGAATACGGACTATCGCTGCTCCGTTATTCCCTGCGGTGTCAGAACGAGCATTCTGCTCCGCAAAGCAGTATCGAGCAGACGATACGGGTTCCGTTTTGCTTTCAACGGCTTGCAGTGCAAAAAGGCGGAGAACGCTCTGCAGTTTTTCTCTGCCGATGGAGAGTCTCTTGCTTTCACCGTCTGTGCGCCGTATATGATCGACGCCGCCGGCAAATACAGCGAACGGGTATCTCTTGTGCCCTATGAAGCCGAAGGCGGCAGGATCGACGTGGATATCGTGCCGGAGGCGGGCTGGCTGAACGATAAAGAACGCGCATACCCCGTCCGGGTGGAATGGGAACTGCGGGAGGACGTAGCAGATATGCCGCAGATCGCTTTTGAGGAATCCTTTGTGTCGGCAGACGGTAAATTGGAAGTCGGCGCTTCGCCCGTTCCGTTCCGTATGATTCTGCCGAAGCGAAACGAAGGGATGCTTCGTAAAAAAGTGGAACTCCTTCTCGAGTGTGAAACCGTGCCGACCACGGAGAACAGAACGTTTCTGCTGGCGCTGAATCGCGTCACCGTGGATCCCGAAACCGGAGAGACCGAAACGAAACGGGTCACGACCGTTCCGCTGACCGCGGAGCAGACAGAAATCGCTCTCGACGTCACGTCGGAGATGACGGCGTCGGAAAGCGCTTCTTATACGCTCGGTCTCTATGAGATGACGGACGGCGGTCTGCAACCGGTTTCGGATTCGTCCGTTGCACAGCTGAACGTCTCCCCGAACTCTCGTGAGGCTCTGTTCTCTGTTCGTGAAACCGACGGAACGAGCGAAGAGGACAAAAATACCGGCGGAGAATCCGGGGAACTTGGAACCGTTGGTTCTTATCAGGTGGACGTTGTCAGCGGGCTTCTGAATATGGAGTTGAAAGACTTCGTGTGGGAAGGCAACCGTATGCCCGTCTCCATCAAACATTCGTTCCGGGGACAGCACGCAAACCACTCGTATCTCTGGAAAGACGGCGTGACCAATCCGTTTGCAAATATGCAGATCGGTCGCGGCTGGCGGCTGAACCTGATGCAGTGTATGGTTCATACGGGTATAATCAGCGGATCTAACTCTAAAGATACCTACACCTACATCGACGAATCCGAAAACGAAACTGTTTTCACGCAGTGCGATTGCGAGAGCGGAACCTGCACGAAGTATGAGGACCTCGACGGACTGGGATACGTTTACGACGCCGCAACCGGTATTATGAATAAAGGAACGGAAGAGTATCGGTTTACTGACGGCAGACTCACGAAGATCACGGACGAATATGGCAACAGTATGACCATCGTTTACGACGCGTACGGGAAGATCAGCTGCGTCAGGGACGGCGTGAACAGAACGTTCACTTTCAGTTACGATGGGAGCAAACTGATTTCGATCGTCGCCCCGAACGGTGCTGCCGTTTCGTTCTCTTATTACAGCAATCGGCTGTGCTGTGCGTCTTTCCCGAATGGGCAAACGCTGTCGTTTGACTATCACGCAACTACGGGTATGCCTACGTCCGTGACCGTCAGCGATGCGAGCGTTCAGAACGCTGCGCCGCTTACGACCAATTTCACTTTGGAAGATGGGATCATTGTCAAAGGAATCACGACGGTCGGTTCCAATCGCTCCGTACAGTTTAATTACGTGTGTCACGAGAAGGAAACGATCATTACCGAAATCGAAGCAGCGGACGGAGATGAGTGCCCCGCTATTATTCGTCATCGCGTCCTTCTGCACGAACACAGCGACAAGAATTATGAGTACTACGAATACGACGACGAAAGCAAAATCAAAGTGACCGATACGCACGGTATCGTGGTTCCCTACACCGAGCCCGGTATGGAGATCGGCAACCTGAAGTGTCAGAACCTTCTTTCCGATCAAATCTTTACGGCAGATATCCAAGAATTGACCGATACTCATCCCGTCGGTGCGTGGAGAACGAACATGAGTTATCCTTGTGTGCAGTTTGAAAAACCCGAAAAGATGCCCGGTTTTTGTTCCGCGGTATTGATCAACCGCTTCCCGACCGACGTTGATAAAGGTATCTGGCAGAACGTGTGCCTGCAAAACGGACGACACTACGTATTCTCGTGCTATCTGAAACTGTGGCGAAAGAGTTCGTCGGATCCGAACAGCGGCGTTTACCTTATGGTTCAATCCAACGGGTGTAGTTTCATCTCGCAGCGGATCACGACGCGCGGTGAGTTTCAACGAGTCGCACTTCCGTTCTGTGTGAGTGACGATGTAGGCGAGGCCAATTTCCAGGTAGGCATTTACATCGCCGGGAA
>CAMJDE010000021.1 GCA_946404295.1 uncultured Clostridia bacterium
AAAACAGACTCATCGTCATTTCCGTAGCCGAGAACGTAGTAATCAAAAACGCAAAGGTCAGGATTGGTTATTACTATGAAGAAGCAGGGGATGTTAGATCGGATGTCTGTGACGAGGTTAATGTAGAGGGCAGTGGGAACCATAAAACGTATGTAACATTTTCCAACGTTAACGCCAAAAAAATTACTATATCGACCCCATTTGACATGGTTCAGATTGACCACGTATCTGTGGAATTGATACCTGTTAACGGCGTGACGTATGAACTGAACGGTGGCTCATTTAACGGCGAATATATTGATTACTACTTGGCAGGCGAAGGTCTAATCCTCCCAACCAACGTGACAAGAAAGCAATACAGTTTTGTGGGTTGGTATGAAGATGCCGAATTTACAGACCCGGCAGTGACAGAAATTGCCTCAACAGAAACAGGCAACAAAGTGTTCTATGCAAAGTGGGAACCTGTAATAAGCAACGTCACCTTCAACGCAAACGGCGGTGAGTGGGAAGTCGAACCTGCAGCCACATATACAGAGACCATCGGTTTGACACTCCCAACCAACATAACAAAAGCACACTATACATTTGCCGGTTGGTATGACAATTCAGGATTCACAGGCGAACCTGTGACGGCAATTGACACTGACGCTTCAGGAAACAAAGAATTCTGGGCAAAGTGGGAACACATCACCCACAATATCATTTATCATCTCAACGGCGGTGAGTGGAAAGACGGCATTTCCGCGCCTACCACATTCAACGAAGGCGAAAGATTTGAATTGGTTGGTCCCGATTGCATAATGCCTGTCAAGACGGGGTATATGTTCTATGGTTGGTTCACCTCCGAGACGCTTGACGAAGAGTCCGAGATCCAAATCATTCAAGACGATGAAACAAACGACGTAGAACTTTGGGCGGCGTGGGGGCTTGCTCCTGTTGCGCCTACGATTGAAGACGTCTTCCCGATTTCAGGCCAATCCGAGTACATAGGCGAGGCTGTCACAGTTGAGGCGACTGCAAACGAAAACGGATTTGTGCTTGACAAAACACACTCAATCAAGATTACGTTTGAAGAAGGTTTGTTCCCGGATCATGCAATATATCTTATAGTCGCAGACGGATATGAACTTAAGCCGCAACCGGAATATATAGAATCAGATAATCAATACAATGAAGTGTTTATAACTTCATCTTGGGGTGAAGTAGGTCACGGCGGATATAGCTATGACGGCATCAACATTCTTTCAGGGCCCACTATTGGCGCACCATGGCCGTTTGACTTCGAAGCATTTGACGGATCTATTACAGTCACCTTAAGTGAGGAATATAGCACAAAATCTCTTGCATTCAAACAAATCCACGTTATCGCACATCACGTGCGTACAGTCACATACAACGAGAACGACGGCAAAATGCCTGAAGAATATGCGAATAAATATCTCGAAAGCCGTGGTCTTGAATTGCCGATTCCGACAAGAAACGCATACGCTTTCCTCGGTTGGTATGACAACGAAGAGTTAGAGGGCGAAGCGGTGACAATGATCACCGTCGCGGACACAGGCAACAAAGAATACTTTGCAAAGTGGGAGTTTATCGAGGTTGTCGACCTCTCCAAGGTCACAGGTGACGTCGTCATCTATGACGGTCAAACAATCACGGGCGAACTTGCAGTCAACTACAAGGTCACAATCGCCGACGGCGCAAGAGTTACGCTCAAAGACGTTGTTATCAAGGGCGAGAACAACACGGCATACGCCTTTGCAGGTATCACATTGGAGGGCGACGCAACTCTCATCCTCGAGGGCGACAACACAGTCGTTGGCTTCCATGAGTATTATCCTGGCATTTTTGTCCCTGAAAACAAGACTCTCACAATCGGCGGAAACGGCTCTCTTGACGTCAGCAGCAACGGTTTTGCTCCAGGTATCGGCGCAGGTTTTGACATTCCGGGCGGAAATATCGTCATCGAAGGCGGCACGATCAACGCAACAGGCGGCAGCAACTCCGCAGGCATCGGCGCAGGCAACGGAATGGGCAGCTGTGGCGACATCACAATCACAGGCGGTAAAGTGACCGCAACAGGCGGCGATGGCGGCGCAGGTATCGGTGGCGGTGAAGGAAGCTCTTGCGGAAACATCACCATCACGGATACTGTCAAAAGAGTTAGTGCGTCCGGCAGGTCTGCAAACAGCATCGGCGCAGGCAGAAACGGCACATCCGGCACAGTTACCGTTGGCGGTCAAGTCTATGAGGAGGGTATCTCCGATGGCGACTTCGTCTACTCCACAGCAACCGCTGAAGAATTTGCCGAACTCATCGAACACCTCGGCGAAGTCGAATATACAGATGCCTACAAGGAAAAACTCGACGAGGCAAGAGAACTCTATAAAGAACTCTCCGACGAGCAGAAGCAGCAGATCTCCGCAGAGACGCTGAAAAAGCTGACCGACGCGGAAGACGCGTTTGCGGCTGCCGAAGTCACCAAGACGATCAGCGATCTGCCGCAAAGCGGGATCACCCCCGACGACAGAGACGCGATTGAAGCGGCGAGAGCGGCGTATGAGAAACTGACCGACGGACAGAAGAGCAGAGTCTCCTCCGAGACGCTGGAAAACCTCGAACTGGCGGAAGTCAATCTGGCGGCCGCGATCGTCACCGAACAGCTGTACGGCGTGGATGCCGATAACGTCAAGACGAGCGACAAAGACGCGATCGAGGCGGCGAGAGCGGCGTATGAGAAACTGACCGACGAGGAAAAGAAGAGCTTCCCGCAGAATATGCTTGAAGAACTCGAAAAGGCCGAAGTCGGGCTGGCGACCGCGATCGTCACCGAGCAGCTTTCCGATGTGGATCCCGAAAACGTCAAAGAGAGCGACAAAGACGCCATCGAAGCGGCAAGAGCGGCGTATGAGAAACTGACCGACGAGGAAAAGAAGAGCTTCCCGCAGGATCTGCTCGAAAAACTCGAAAAGGCCGAGCTGAATTACTCCATCCTCGCCTTCATCACCGAAATGGCGAAGCTTCCCGAGTCTCTTGACGACGTCACGACGGCGGATAAAGACGCCATCGAAGCCGCCCGCAAGGCGTACGAGGCGCTGACCCAAGAGCAAAAAGCCGAGTTCCCGAAAGAGAAACTTGACAGACTCGAAGCGGCGGAGCTGGCGCTCGCCATCGCCACCGTCAGCGAAGAGATCGACGACCTCCCCGGCTCTGACGAGATCACGACGGCGGATAAAGACGCCATCGAGGCGGCCCGCGCGGCGTACGAAGCGCTGACCCAAGAGCAAAAAGCCGCGTTCCCGAAAGAGAAACTTGACAAACTTGAAGCGGCGGAGCTGGCGCTTGCCGTCGCCACCGTTTTCGAAATGATCGAGGCTCTTCCCGAAGCGACCGACGTCACCACGGCGGATAAAGACGCCATCGAAGCCGCCCACGCGGCGTACGAAGCGCTGAGCGCCGAGGAAAAGACCGTGCTTGCGCAGGGCGCCGTAAGGAAACTCGAAGCGGCAAAAAGCGCTTATAGAGTCGAAGAGGTCAAGGAGCTGATCGCAAACATCGGAACCGTTCAGTACGACGAAACCAGCAAAGCCAGAATCGACGAAGCCAAAGCCGCCTACAACGCGCTGACTCCCGACGAACAGGCGCGCGTCAACAACGCAAACGTCCTGTCTGCTGCCGAAACGACCTATGAACAAAAGGGAGAAAAGGAAGCCGAGACGAATTCCGGCGTGCCCGGCGGCATTATTGCGGGTCTTATCATCGTGAGTATCGCGATCGTCGCGGCGGGTTGCTTCCTTGTCCTGATGCTGATGCAGTACAGCAAGAACAGAAAGCAGGTCAAGATGAGATCGTCCGCTCTCGGATTCCCGCTTCTCGCGGCGGCCGGCGCGGCGGCAAGGTCTGCCGGTGTCGCGCTCTACGTCCTGATCGGCGTCTTTGCGCTGATTGCCATCGCCGACATTCTCCTCTTTGTCAAAAACAGGAAGGACAAAGCGGCGGCGCAGGAGAAAGCCGGCAAACCGGCGGAAGGAGAACAGGGAAAGCAGGAAGCGCAAGCCTCTGTCGCCGCGGCGCCTGCCGGACAGGAGCCCACGCAGGGGGAAGCCGTTCCGGCTGCCGCCATGGAAACCGTCGAAGAAGAGTCCGACGACGGCGACGAGAGCGAGACCGTGATCGTTGTCGAAGAAAACGGGAACAGGTTCAACATCAGATATCAAAAATCGTTCCTGGCGAAACTGATCCAGTCGGACGACGAAACGAAGGCGTTTTACGGCGAACTGAAAAACGAGGTTCTGTCCTACGGCAAGGTGAACAGCAGAGTTTCGTGGGGTTACGATTCGGTGAACTCCGGACGCAAACAGGTTCTGAAGTTCGGGATGAGGGGCAAAACGCTCTGCGTGTACTACGCGCTGAATGCCGAAGACTTCAAGGACACGAAGTACAAGGTGGAGCTCTGCGAATCCAAAAAATTTGAGACCGTTCCCTGTATGTACCGCATCAAAAACGCGCGCAGATGCGGTTACGCGAAGGATCTGATCGCGAAGGTCGCCGAAAACCTCGGTCTGGTCAAAGGAGAGCAGAAAGCCGAAACGTACGATTTCCCGTACGAAGAGACCTCCGCGCTCCTTGAAAAGGGGCTCGTAAAAGAGCTCAAGACCCAAATCGAGGATTCTCCGGCGGCGCAAAAAACCGTCAAGCCGTCCGTGCGGTCCGTCAGCGTAATGGAAGCGGATACCGCGATGAGCGACGAGGCCGCGGCGACGTACGTTGAAACAGTCGCCGACGGCAAAGCGCACGTCGGCAAAAAGGGCGTTCTCAACATCGACGTGATCGGTTACGCTTTCAAAGACGGCGATACCGTTGATATCGAAACGCTGCGGGAAAAGAAACTGATCCCGAACAAAGTCGGATTCGTGAAGGTTCTGGCGAGAGGCGCGCTTGACAAAAAGCTCCATTTCGCTTTGCAGGACTATTCCATCCAGGCGGTCAAGATGATCGTTCTCAAGGGCGGAACGGTCAAAAAGGCAAAATAGTCCGCGCGGCAGAGGGCGGGACCGACCCGCGCAGCCGGCAAAACAATCTCAGAAACAGAGAGAAGGTGTTGGAAATTTTCCAACACCTTCTCTCTCTGTTCTGTGGGCGTCCCCCGACGTCGGAGAGCGCGGGTTTGAAGTTCACGACGAATCCATAGACGACGGTATTTCGGGTACAACCTTTCAACGTCCCGAAGTGCAACGATTGTTAGACGACGCCAAGACGGGAGTCATCAATACGATTATCGTGAAAGACCTATGGTGAAGAATTACCGTTTTAATCTTGCTTTTAATTCAACTCTATACTTGATAGGTAGCAATCACGCTAATGATCTCTTGACTACTCACCCCGTTTATGCTACAATAAAACCAGGTTTTGAGGGAAACCTTAAAACCCGGAAACGCTTGATTTTACTGGGAAAATCGTGTCTCGATTTAGAGTTGATACGGGTCACCATTAGGGAACTAAAGCGAACACTTTCAAAGTGTTCGCTTTAGTTTTTTCCTTTTTAGTGTGTTTCAAACTGATCCCGGAGACTTTGAATCAGTTTTTCCATTCGTATTGACGATTCAAACATAGAGTCCGGATCATCTTCGTTTATTCTCAAATACTTGATTTGAGATAACAACGGCGGAGGGTCGGAATCGTCAATGATAATCGGATAAAGCCGGTATTTGTCATTATGAAGCATTTTGCTGTAAAAAGCGGTCCACTCATCGTTGCAACAAACCGAAGAAAGATAATTCCGAGAAATTATCATCACAAACGCCGTGCTTTCTTCCAGCCCTTTGTTGATCTTCTCGAAAATCCTGTCTCCCACGTTGATTGACCAGTCGTCAAGAAACACCGAAAAACCGGCTTCCATAAGATCAGTAGAAATCCAGCGTGCGTACGCCAAGTCCGAAGAGGCGTGTGAGATAAAAACGTTCGCTTGTTCTCCCTGCGTTAATCGTTGAATTGAGTGAATATAACGATCCGTCAAAAGATCATCGCACAATATCTTTTCGTGCATTAAATCAATGATATCATCTTGCGTCCTTCGGCTCTCTAATCCATATTCATAATTACCGAGAATCGAATCAAGCGTCTCGATTCTTTTTGCAAGATATTCCGTCGAAATAACGGAGGAAACGCTTGCCCGTTTTACCATATAATAATGCAAACACAACGAAGGATTTCCTGAGAAAACAACGATTCTATCTCCCTCGTCGTCGTCATAAACTCCGATACGCCCTTTGTACTTCCCTTTGGTCACCAAAACCGGACCGTATTCCAATTCGTTTTTCACAAAGACCTCCGTTACAATCCTTGCACGACCTCGTGGTCAAGCTGCTTTTTCCGTTCCTTCCAGTCGGGCATCTGGATCGTCAGAAAGGTATAAAAATCCTTGGTGTGCCCGGGATAAAGCAGATGCGTCAATTCGTGAAGGATCACGTATTGAATGCAGCGGACATCTGCCTTCAACAGGTATTCATTCAGCGTGATCTTGTTCTTTGCCGGGGTACAACTTCCCCAGAGCGTTTGCATCTTTTTGATCACAAGATCCGGTTTCTGTACGCCGTGTTTCCTGAAGACCTTTTGATACAACCGATCCATTTCGGTTTGGTAAACGGTGTGGGCGGTGCTTCTCCACCATTCCTCAAACAGCGTTTGCGTCAATACCTCGTCGCTCGGATCCTTGAGAAAAATGCACACTTTTTTCTCGTCCGTTTCCACCCGATTGTCCAGAGAAGACTCTTTGTAGATCCGGACGTCTTTCCCCAACAGCTGAGTCGACGAACCGTTGCGGATACAGGAGAGATTATTGTATCCGCTCGCTTTTTTGTATTTCGTGATCTGTGCGTCAATCCACGCGATATGACCGAGCAAAAACGTTTTGATCCATTCGTCCGGGACGCTTTGCGGAACGGACAAAACGACCGCCAAAGATCGGAAGACCTTGAGGTGTACGTTTTTGATGTCTTTCCGGACGATCTGCACGTTGATCTTCCCGTTGATCGCCCCTAAATCCAGTTGCAACGTTTCCATCAGAATCTTACCAATGCGACCTTCATGATCTCTTCGATCATCAGGTCAATGATGTCCACGTTCGTTTTGTCGATCGTAAGACCGATATGGTCGCACAAATCAAACAGGCAGTCGTCCAGCGCCCGGTGAATCTGTTTATGTACGACCTCGTTGTGCTTCCAATCTCGTTTTGCGTAATCGGAGATGGCTTGCTTGATCCGTTCCGCCTCCTGCGCGACGGTTTCTTCCAGTTCTGCGGTGATCTCAATGAGTTTTTTGGAGCTCAGGATGGTTATGATTGATCCGTAAAACGCCTTCGCATCCCCGTCGTTTGCAATGGAAACGGGGTAGTCGCGGTTCATTCTTCCTTCCCGGAAATCGTCCGCCATCGCCTCCATCAGCGCCAAATATTTGTCGGCGTCGCGGATGGAATTGTATTCCGCCAGCGTTTTCTTGATTTTGGCGGAGAACTCCTCGAATTTCAGAGGATCGTCGTAACGGATCTGCTTCAATTCCGTTTCGATCCTCGTCCGGATCTTATCGGCTTTGACATTGCTCGGATCATCGTTGTTCAGCAGTTTCGCCATGGCGTCTTCGTCGCCGAGGTAGACCGGATCGACCACAATCTTGACTTGGGTGGCGTTTACAAAGGTATCGAGCAGGTTTTTGATCCCCGATTCGTATTTTGAAAGATCGATCACGTTGTCGTATCTTTCGATAACCGCATACCTCAACTTGTTAAAGAACAAATAATCCCTGCGATACTTCTCGATCAGATCCAGACCGACCTCCACGAATACGTTCCGGTTGGTCAACGCGCAGTTCAGCAGATTCGCGAACTCTTTCACGCGGTCGTAGAAATCGTTTCTCGTTGCTTCGTCTTCCAGCTTGCTTTGCCAGACCTCGGACGGGGCATTCGGATCGACGTCCGAGAACAGATCGAGAAGGTTCTGGTGGGCGGTCGCAAGCTTGTTCTTTTCGTCGATCGGCCCCAGAATGGCTTCCTGAATATCCTCGGGATCAAATTTGTTCATCTCGGATTCCGCGTCGTTATACATATCGATCGCGGATTTCAGTCTTCCGAATATTCCCCAGTAGTCGACGATCAAACCGAAATCCTTGCCTTTATAAACCCGGTTCACACGCGCGATCGCTTGGAGAAGATTGTGTTCCCGCAAAGGCTTGTCAACGTACAGTACGCCGGCAACCGGGGCGTCGAATCCCGTCAGGAGTTTGTCCTTGACGATAAGCATATTGATGTCGCCCTCTGGATTCTTGAAATCACTGCAGACGGCGTCGTCATACTTCTCGTCGTTGTCACCGAAGAGAGGCTTGACGCGCTTGCTGTGGTAGTCCTTGATCTTTTTGATGGCGGCAGGGGTATCGTCGTCGTCGTCCCCCTCCCTTTTGTCTCCGAAAGTAATCACGACGCGGGGATTGACCTTGCCTCCGGGCAAAGTCAGAAGGACGTTATACATTTCCACCGCAGTCGCTCTCGACGAGCAGACCACCATCGCTTTCAAGCCTTTAGGCAAGCAATAGTTGACAAAGTGATCGTAGATATCGAAGGCGATCAGATTGATGCGGCTGCTGGCTTCCGCGATCTTGGAGAAGCGGCTGAACTTTTCTTTCAGTTCTCTTCGGATGTTCTCGTCCAGATTCTCCGTTAGACTCTCGAAATAGGCGTTGATGGTGTCCGCCGGATCATTCTGCTTGACCTTTCGTCCCTCGTACACCAGCGGGACGGTGATCTTGTCTTCGATCGCGCGTTTCATGGTATAATTGTGGATGGGCGCCCCGAACTTCTGATAGGTGTTCTTCTTTTTGGATGCGATCAGGGGAGTTCCGGTAAAGGCGATCAGCGTCGCGTTGGGCAGCACCTCGCGCATATAGTTGTACATTGCGCTGTATTGCGAACGGTGCGCCTCGTCGATCAGAACGTAGAAGCGGTCGCTGTCGGGCTCGAGATAGCGGTTCCGACAGACCGTTTCAAACTTGTTGATCAGCGTAGTGATCACGCGGTTGCTTTTATCTTTCAGGATCGTTTTCAGCCCTTTTCCGGTCTTTGCTCTGACGGGCTCCATCTGCGAATTCGCAAAGTTGTCCCGGATCTGCTTGTCCAGACTGATGCGGTCGGTAACAATCACAAAACGGGGGTTTTCCTTTGCTTTCTCAAACTGGATCTTACGAACCAGCATCACCATCGTAAGACTTTTGCCGCTGCCCTGCGTGTGCCAGATGACGCCTCCCGTCGATCCGCTGTTGTCCAGCCCGTTGATGCGGTTCATCGCGTTTAGCACCGCGAAGAACTGTTGGTGGCGGGCGATTTTTTTGATGTTGCTGTCGTAAAGGATGAAATCCCGGATCAGAGTCAGAAGCCGGGTGCGTTCCAGCATCGAGGCGCAAACCCGATCCTGTTCGGTGACGTGTCCGTCGGGGGAGCACTTGTCGCAGATCTCTTTTTGCCGGTCGACGTCCTCTTCCCGCCATTCTACGAAATAGTCGGCGGTGGTCCCGCAGGTGCCGTAAACCACCTTGTTTTGGTTCATCGCCATCACGAGTTGCGTGTACTTGAACAGATGGGGAATATAGTCGGGCGACATATTGCGGACGTTCTGCAACACGCCTTCCCTGACGTCCACGCTCGACTTCTTACATTCGATCACGACCAGCGGGATCCCGTTCACCATCAGAACGACGTCGGGGCGAGCGTACTGACCATTGGGGCGTTCCACGCTGAACTCTTCGGTCACTTGCCAGGTATTGTTGGCGGGGTTTGCAAAGTCGATATAGGAGAGGTCAAACGATTGCCGGACGGGAAGATTCTGATCCAGGACGACGTTCTCCTCAAGACTGATCCCCAGCGTCAGAAGGTTGTAGATCTCCTTGCTCGCCATGGAAAGTCCCTGCAGGAGCGAGGCGTTCAGGGCGTTGACGGCGCGCTGAACGGAGTCCCCCGAAAAGAGGAACTCAAATCCTTTGTATTTGTACGTCTGTTTGCTCAAAAAGCGGATCAGTTCGTCGGTAAAAAGAACGTTGGAAAGACTGCCGCGCTTTTGCTCGGCTTCGCTTCTTGAAACGTAGGTATAACCCATCTTCTGCAAGAAAGAAATCAATCGATCCTGACATTCGGGACGCTCGTTGAAAATCTTATGATCGGGCATTATGTACTCCCATACAACTTCACAATAATACAATATTTGATAGCGGTGAGGCGGAAAGAATCCGCCTCATTGCGTTTTACTTCGTGTCCTTGGGCGGGTAGGGATCGTTTCCGTGGCTGTCGGAACGCTGAATGCGCCCGTCTTGCCCGTGAATGATGAGTTCGGTTTTCCCGTTGATACTCATAGTCCGACCGGCTTTTTCCGCCTCCGCTTTGGTCGGATAGTGTCCGCTTGCGCGTGTCGCATTTTCGCGTTTGACGTCCCATCCACCGTTAGCATTGGGAACGATATGATGTTCTTTTCTCGGCATTTATTTCACCTCCTTTATTCAATCTTTCCTTCAATCAAACCGCGGATTAATCCACCAATAGACGAAAAATCATCTCTTTGCTTTTCGGACAGTAAAGTTTCATCACTCATTTTTTTCAAATCTCTATAAATTGCATACATCTCAACTGGAATATTGAGAACCTCTTGCTCGGTTTTCATAATCTCTTTTGCCGCAATACTGTCAATAATCTGCTTCATATAGGAAAAGAGTTTGCTTTGATCGGAATAATCTGCGGGAGCATAATAGGAGATGCGATGATCATTGTATAATTGATACACTTTATCTCTTTCGTCTTTGTCAGGATCATACACTCCAATCGAAAAACCTCCTTTGCTTTTCACCAGTCTCATACAAGGGATATCAGTTGCGCTATCACCGATATACACAATTTTTTCATATGGAATATACAAGTCTTTCTCCTGCATAGAATCATTTACTCTTTCATCATATTCCTCAAATATACCCTTAGCAATTCTAAAAATGAATTGTGTCTTGTTGGTGTAATTAACGGCTTGCGCAGGCCATTCAGCCACACCGTCTGGGGAATAATAGTAGGAGGAGGCATATATTCTCGAAAACTCTTTTGCAATCGAACTTCCTTCTATTAGTTCCTTCAACCCGGATGAAATAATATAGTGTTCTACTTGAATCCCCTTTTTCTCAGCATATTCATTAATACGCGAAAACCAGGACTCAACACCATTATACAAAGGAATGTCTTTCCCGACTTCATGAAAATAAGATTTACTAATGCTCTTGCGTAAAGGTTTTGACCGGACAATCAACTGATACATCCAAGCCAAATTGTTGTCCATTAAATTGTGTATGGCTAAATCTTTGGTCTCTTCCCAAAACTCATCGCTTTTCATCCCGAGAGAAGGGATAAGAGTAAACGTTTGCATATCATTGGGGGATAGCGTTTTGTCAAAATCGTAGCATATTGCCATTCTTGGTTTTTTGCTTCGAATACTATTCTCCATCGTCTTATGCAAAACATCCTTTGGTTCCACTTGGTTTGGTGTTGCGATTTCTAATGCTTTCATTTTTTTACCCTCACTATTCCTGTTAGTAAAAGATGCATAAGTGCTTTTCTTTGCTTTTGTTTAGCGCCCAGTTCTCTTTGATTCAAAGAAATCTCGTTATCTAAGTTGTTAAGAAAAGTCGAAATTGCATTTTGTTCCGCCAAACCGCACGGGAGCATAACATCAATTTCACTTAGTTGCGGGAATTTTAAAAGCCAGTTATCAGATGTCATACCTTGAGAATGAACTTGAAAAGTATAAATCAAATCCTTGCGTTTAAACATATACGCAAAAAACAGGGGATCAATATCTTTAAATGGAGAAATGACGGTATATGCCGGGCTGACAATTCCGTTATATGGTGAACACCCGCTTGCCCCTTGCCACATTCTCATTGTGTTGTAAGCGATATCGCCTATCATAACTCTTTTATACTGAGATTTGTCTTCATTTGAATTATCAGATCGACCGATCTCCGAAAACCTTTTTACGCCTGATTCAATAGTAACGGAAATCAGTTCGCCGTTCGTTTTTCTTTCGTTTCTTTCTGAAAAGCATTCTCCAATCTTTCTCTGTTCCCACTCGCCCGTAAAACCTTTGAATCGCCATTCAGGTACGGTTTGACCCTTTGCGGGAAACATCTTTTTCAAACAGACCGATTTGAATTGCTTCAACTTTTCGATCTGCTGCTTATGGAGTTCAATCGCCTTATCCCAAGTCATCAGGATCTCGGCAATTTTGGCTTGCTCGGAAGACGGAGCAAACGGAACTAAAACCCTATTCAAAGAAGCTTGTCCGATATTGAAATGCTGTGTCCCCGCCGCATTTCGAATGATCTGTTTCCTTGTTTGTTGGTTTTGCAAAGACTTATTGAGATAATATGGCTCATATTGGGCATTCTTCTTTCCTCTGATGACAAATCCGCTGAAAGTTGCTCCCCTGCGATCCAAATAAACATTTGCTATTCCAGCATCTTCAACGGTCTCAGAACTACGTAAAAATAGCAAATCGCCGTAAGTAACTTCATACTTTTTAAGCGTGTCTCCGTCAATATCGACTTGCCCTCGAATACAATCATAATAAATCGGAGAGTCTCCCAAGATGTCCATAACGCTAATCATTTTGACGCCAGAATCATATTTTTCCTTTGCCACATTGACACCGTTTTGAAACACAAGCAATTCTCCAAGCGATACAATTGTCCAGTCACTAGGCAAAACCCCCAACTCGGTCTTTTTATAACCGGTTGGAATCTCACCGTTCTTCAGTTGGACGATGCGTTTCATGAGAAGTTGATTCATTCCTTATTTCCCCAAAATCGACTTTTGCAAATTCAGAAAAAGTGCGAACAACTCGATTGATATTCTCACAGTTTATAAAAACCGGATTTCTGTTCTGGATATTGCCTTTGTTATCATGAGAGTACCTCGTTTTAGTCCCATCATTATCGACAAATGATATATCAGTAATAAAATCGGTAATCCTTTGTACTATCTCATCATCGAATCCACAGTTCAAGCTCTTAATGATCGGAACCGTCTCATTCCAAAGTTTCATTAGATTGTGAGTCGGATTCGCGGGCAACTTGCAACCTTTTCTTATGTGTTTGATAACCAGTTCAACTGTATGGCGAATCAAAAACATAAAAGGAATTGTTAGAGTATCTGCTCTTACAGTAGCCAATACTCCCACTCCGCCATGGTTTTGCTTTTTAATCTCATTGCACAGAGTGTTTACAGCATTGACATAGGAGGAAATGATTTCTTTTTCGCTTTCTTCGTCAATATACTCCTCTTTGAACAATGCGTATGGAGCGAACAAGTCCCAATATAAATACTCTGATGGATAAATGTCATTTCTTACAAATGAACTATTATTGTTGCTCATAATCAATCACGAGTCCCTTCCCGCCCATCGCAAAATCAAACAAGTCTCCGAAGGTCTTGGCCGTTTCCCAGTTGCAGGGAAAGATACCGAATAATGTTGAAATATTATAATCTTTGGGCTTTCTACGGATTGTCATTACGTTAGATTGTTGCTTCATCTTTGTTTTCACTTCTTTTTTCTTCTTCTACACATTTAACTGCTTTCTGTATGTCCTTTTCAATGCGTTTTAAGTCTTCCTTCGTGTTTTTCCAAGCAATTATTTTCATTTCAAATGGTTCTCCAAAAATTTTCGGATACTCTGCAATAAATGTATCCGATTTGATTAACCATTCACAGAGCGGCCAAGTTTGCAAACAATATTTCCATTTTTCTTTGTCTTCTTGTTTCTTCAGAAATTCGATTGCATCTTTTTCCTTATCCAATAAACAACTCTTAGCAAATTTAAAGTCTTCATCACAGTTTGACCAATCCAAAGAATCTAACAATGCTTTAAGGTCTTCAGTTTTTCCAATTCTTTTAAATCCGACGCACTTATTTATTGTATACATAAACTTGTCAGATGATTTTTCTGAAATCTTTAATAAGCAATCATAAAGTTCAATAGACACACTTGCGTAACCTTTTTTTATACAGTTCAAACATATCCAGTTTATTTCATCAAAAAACGATTCCAGCACCTCTTCGCGTCTCTTGCTAAAATGATGCGCAAATGATATAGATGTGTAAATTGCGCAAAAGAGAAGAATTCCGAAAATAGTCTTGATTTGAATAGGATTAATCTCAATACGATTATCCTGATCAATCATTTCATATTTATGATAATCGATATTATAGTTGTCCATTTTGTTTTTGAAAGAAATACTGATTTTTGAATCATTATGAACAATAATATTCCTCAATTCTGTGATAAATAATAAGTCCTTGTAGTGGACATGCTTTTTGATTCCATCTATTCCAAATCTATTCTTAATCTCTTCAAATAAAACTTCATGAGAATCTCTGAATAGTTCTTCAAGATATTTCTCAATATAATAATCCTTTATCTCTTCA
This sequence comes from uncultured Clostridia bacterium, assembly GCA_946404295.1. Taxonomy (GTDB): domain Bacteria; phylum Bacillota; class Clostridia; order Oscillospirales; family CAG-272; genus UBA1740. The sequence continues at coordinate 14,496 of CAMJDE010000021.1, forward strand.
ACGGTATTGCAGTTTTTTATTTC
>CAMJDE010000022.1 GCA_946404295.1 uncultured Clostridia bacterium
AATAGGTTCGGTTTCTCGCCGAAGCCGTCCGGGAGCTCGCTCACGAGCGGCGAGGCGAAGAATCTTCCGCGGGCAACCCCGCGGAAAATCCCGCTCTTCGGTTACTTCAAAACCGCGCCACCCCCACGAGGGGCGGCGCTCTCTTTAACTGCGGCACCGGCGCTTCGCGCCTGGTTCTTTTTCCCCGCGTCGCGGGAAAAAAGAATAGGTTCGGTTTCTCGCCGAAGCCGTCCGGGAGCTCGCTCACGAGCGGCGAGGCGAAGAATCTTCCGCGGGCAACCCCGCGGAAAATCCCGCTCTTCGGTTACTTCAAAACCGCGCCACCCCCACGAGGGGCGGCGCGGTTGACGAAAAACAATCTGATATGCGGTGCGGGGCAAAGCACTTGTGCTTTATGGTTTTCCCTTGGTTTTGCTATTTTTGTTCTCGACTTTTTCGGCTTGCGCTTTCTTTCGATAATATTCCCGAATTGCAAAATAACGCTTTCGCTCTTTGCCGTTTTTGAATTGCTTTTCTTTCGTTTTTGCAAACGCTTTTAATCCAAACATATTTCCTCCAGATTGTAAAGATGAAACATCGAAAAACAGAACGCTTTTTTGTCCAGCAAAATTGAAAGAAAACAAACTATTGCACGCTTCTTGAGAATGTTGTGTGATGAAAGCGAAAGGTTTCTCTCTTGACTTCTTTATGAAAGGAATGTTATAATGAAATTGATCGATCATTGGGTATACGCGGCGACGAAAAAGCCGTGGCATTGGCATTGGTATCGTTGTTGGTCAAAGAAACTGGATAAAGTATTTCTTCAACAAAACGAATCAACGATGTATTACGACCGATACGGAAACGAATGCGGAAGGAATGATCCCTCGTCCCACTTGGAGAGAAGAAAATGAATGAAATGAAAAAAGAAATGGAAACACTCATTGAGGACAGTCGGTTTAATCTCGTCGATTATACTCTCTACTATTCCGAGATTCTGGACTGGTGCGTCGACGAGAACGAGTGCCGTTTCATCGTGCGTCTGAATCACTTTTTCAACGAGCAGATTCCGGAGGGGGAGGAACGCATCGTTGCCGTTGTGTTTGAAGACTGGGACGAGATCATCCTGAATACGGTGAGGGCGAGAGGCGGTCGCGCAGAAGACGGGTTCAACAAGTTCTATAAAGACAAGTTCCCTATTATCCTGTCGATCGGAGTTTCACAGGAAGGTGCCGGGTGGAGTTTTCTGTTTTTCTTTGATATGTTCGACCACCTTACACTTTTGACAAAGACCCTGCCAAAGTGTTATGAGATGAACGAATACAGTCCGTCCGGCGAACGGTTCCGGTGTGCGGACGCGCTTTGTAAAACATGGGAAAACTCCGAGGGAGACACGTTCAAGTATTCTTTGAAAATCACGAAAAAAACGGAATAATCCGACTTCTCTTTTGTACGGAAAGAATTGACTATGGACAAAAAGACTACCGTTTTCCATATCTGATCCACGACGGGTCTCCTCTCGGGGGAAAATGGGAAGGGGAAACGCTTTCCACAACTTTTTGCAGATACTATCAAGAAAACGAGCCGTGTGTAATCCGGACGTTGACGCCTTGCTCAAAAAGCTGTTTTGACGGAAAGAACATAAATAAACGACCAGGCGTCCCTTCGGGGGCGCCCGGTCCGTTTTCCCCCGTTTCCCTTTTTTCTTTTTCCGCTCTTCCCTTTCGCCGCGTTTTGTTGTATAATGGAGACAAGCCGACGGCGCGAGGATCGCGCGGGTCGGCAAAAAAGCGCGAAAGGAGCGGCTATGTTCAGAAAAACGGCTTTGCCGGAACTGCTCTCGCCCGCCGGGTCGTACGAGGCGCTGGTCGCCGCCGTGAACGCGGGGGCGGACGCGGTCTACTTCGGCGGAAAAAAACTGAACGCGCGCACTTTCGCCCGCAATTTCGAGGACGAAGAGATCGCCCGCGCGATCGTCTACTGCCATCTGCACGGGGCGAAGGCGTACGTCACGCTGAACACCCTGCTCTCCGAGCGAGAGTTGCCTGACGCCGTCCGGCGCGCGGGGGAACTGCGCGAACTGGGCGCCGACGCCCTGATCGTCGCGGACGTCGGATTGATCGCGCGGCTCTCCGAGGTCTTCCCCGATCTGCCGATCCACGCCAGCACGCAGGCGTCGGCGCACTCGACCGAGGGCTGCGACCTGCTCGCGCGGCTGGGGGCGAAACGGGTGGTGCTGGCGCGCGAACTGCCGCTCTCCGACGTCGTTTCGACGACGAAAAACGCGACGCCCGAAACCGAGATCTTTCTGCACGGCGCGCTCTGCGTCTCTCACTCTGGGCAATGCCTGTTCAGTTCGCTCGTCGGGGGACGGAGCGGCAATCGCGGCGCCTGCGCCCAGCCCTGCCGCCTGCCCTACGACGGACGCGAGCGGCTTTCGCTCCGCGACCTCTGCCTCGCCCCGCATATCCCCGCCTTGATCGCGTCGGGGGTCGCGTCGCTGAAGATCGAGGGGCGGATGAAGAGCCCCGGCTACGTTTTCGGCGTGACGAAGATCTACCGGCGCCTGCTCGACGAAGGTCGCGCCGCCACCGAATACGAGATCGGGGAACTCACGCGCATCTTTTCGCGCGGCGGCTTCACCGACGGGTATCTCACCGGGAAAACCGGGCGCGGGATGCTCGGCGTGCGCTCGGCGACGGACAAGGCGAACTCCCGCGAGGCAAACGACGCGGTCTATCCGCCGATCCCGGTCAAAGCCGACCTTGCCTGCCGCGTTTTGCCCGGCGCGCCCGCGACGCTGACCCTCTCCGCCGCGGGACGGAGCGTGACGGTCACCGGGGCGATCCCCGAACCCGCGAAGAGCGCCCCGCTCGAAAAGACCGCGCTCGCAGAGCGGCTCGCGAAACTCGGCGGCACCTTCTTCGTTTGCGACCCCGCCGGGATCGAAATCGACCTCGCGCCGGGACTGAACCTCTCGCCGGGGACGGTGAACGAACTGCGCCGCTCCGCCGTCGCGGCGTGGGAGGCGGGCGAAAAACGCGCCCCGCTCTCCTGCCGAAACGAAAACGTCGCCCGCCCCTTCCCCGCCGACCCGCTTCTTTCGGTCTTCTGCCAGACGGCGCGGCAACTCGACGCGCTGGCGAGTCTTTTGCCGAAGGGCGCCGAGACCTTTCTCCCGCTTTGGGAGGAGATCGGCGAAACCGAACCGACGGGGATTTCGTTCCCCGCCGTCGTCTTTGACGGCGAGCGCGACGAACTGCTCGCCGCGGCGCGGGCGGCGCGCGGAAGAGGGATCGGGCTCGCGCTCGTCCACAACGTCGGGCAGATCGCCCTCGCGCGTTCGCTCGGCTTTACCGTAATCGGTTCGCAGCGACTGAATATCACCAACCGCCGCGCCGCCGCCGCCCTCAAGTCCGAGGGGCTCTCCGACGCCCTTCTCTCGCCCGAACTGCCTCTCCCCGCCGCCGCGGCGGTCGGGGGACGCGTGATCGCCTACGGGCATATCCCCCTGATGCTGACCGAACGCTGCTTTATCCGCGAGAACTTCGGCTGTGAAAAGTGCGGGAGCGCGGTCTTCACCGACCGGACGGGGGCGAACTTCCCCCTGCTCCGCGAATATCCCCACCGCAACCAGATCTTAAACGGCATCCCGACCTACCTCGGGGACAAGCAAGCCGAACTCGACGCGGCGAACCTCCGCCGTCTCCACCTGCTCTTTACCGTCGAGACGCCCCTTGACGCGCGCGAGGTCCTCGCGCGTTTCCTCGCGGGCAAACCGCTTGCCGGCGCCGTCCGGCGCGCGCCCCGATCCTTCTGACAAGAAAGGCAGACGAACAATGGAACTGATCCTCGCCTCCCAATCCCCGCGCCGCCGCGAACTGCTCGCGGACGCCGGGTACGACTTCCGCGTCCTCGTCAGCGAAGCCGACGAAACGCTCCCCGAAGGGACCAAACCCGCCGAGGGCGTCCGGATCCTTGCCGAGCGAAAAGCGAAAGCCGTCGAATCGACGCTCCCGCCTGAAATAATCGGAACCGCCCCCGTGTTCGTCGTGGGGGCGGACACGCTCGTCGAACTGAACGGCGTACCGCTCGGAAAGCCGAAGGACGAGGACGACGCCGCCGCGATGCTCTCGTCGCTCTCGGGGCAAACGCACCGGGTCGTCACCGGGGTCGCCGTCGCCGTCGGCGGGCGCCTCTTTTCGGGAGTCGAGACGACGTCCGTGACCTTCCGCCCCCTCTCGCGGAAGGAGATCGCGGAATACGTCGCGTCGGGCGAGCCGATGGATAAGGCGGGCGCCTACGGGATCCAGGCGGGCGCCGTCCGCTTCGTTCAAAAAGTCGACGGCGAACTGGACAACGTGATCGGACTTCCCCGCAAACTGCTCGCGAAACTGCTTTCCGACGCGGGGTACGACGCGGGAGGTAAAACGCCGTGAAAACAAGCGAAAAACGCGCGCGGCTCACCGCGATCGGCGCCGCCCTGAAAGACCTCTATCCCGACGCCGAGTGCGCCCTCGTCTGGGGCGGGGGGGATCCCTGGCGCCTGCTCGTGATGGCGCGGCTATCGGCGCAATGCACCGACGCGCGGGTCAACCTGACCTCGGGACCGCTCTTCGACCGCTTTCCCGACGCCGCCGCGATGGCGGCGGCGGAACCGTCCGACGTCGAGCCCTACGTCAAGTCCTGCGGGCTCTATCACCGCAAAGCCGAGGATCTCGTTCTCTCGTCCCGGATGCTGCTGACCGAGTTCGGCGGGCGCGTGCCCGACGATATGGACGCCCTGCTCCGACTGCCCGGCGTGGGGCGCAAGATCGCCAATCTCCTGCTCGGCGACGTGTTCGGGCAGGGCGGGATCGTGACCGACACGCATTGCATCCGCATCTGCGGGCGGCTCGGCATGTACCCCGAAACAGAAAAGAACCCGTACAAGATCGAAAAGATCCTGCTCGGGCTGATGGATCCCGCCGACGGTCCCGCTTTCTGTCACCGGATCGTGTGGTTCGGGCGCGACGTCTGCCGCGCGCAGAACCCGGCGTGCGGGGTCTGCCCGCTCGCGGCGAAGGGGCTCTGCGAGAAGCGGCTGCGCGAAGCGGGAGGAAAGAGAAAGAATGGCTAAGTTGCGCGTGCGCTATCCCGTGATCGTCGAGGGCAAATACGACAAGATCACCCTCTCGTCGCTCTTCGATACCCCGGTCTTTTCGACCGGGGGCTTCGCCGTGTTCAAAAACGACGGCACGCGCGCCCTGCTCCGACGGCTCGCAGAGGCGGGCCCCGTCATTCTGCTGACCGACAGCGACGGCGGCGGACGGCAGATCCGCTCGTTCCTGTCGGGGATCCTGCCCCCCGACCGGGTGATCCACCTCTATATCCCGCAGGTGACGGGCAAAGAGAAGCGCAAGCAGAAGCCCGGCAAAGCGGGGCTGCTCGGCGTGGAAGGCATGACCCCCGAGGTGCTTCGCTCGGTCTTCGCCCCCTTCCTCGACGACGCGCCCGACCGTCCCGCGGCGGCGCCGATCACCAAAGCCGACCTCTTTTCGCTCGGGCTGTCGGGCAAACCAAACTCTCAAGAAAAGCGCGCCGCGCTCGCCAAATCGCTCGGTCTCCCGACCGATCTTCCGGCGTCCGCTCTGCTCTCCGCCCTGAATATCCTCTTTGCGCGCGACGAGTTCCTTTCGCGCGCCGGATCGCTCGGGCTCTGACGGTTCAGTCCCCGACGCAGAGATCGCGCCGGACGTCGGCGAGCGTCCCGGGCAAAACGAACTCACGCACCGCGAGATCGAAGAACCGCCGCGCCTCGGCTTCCCCGCCGGGAAAACGCCCGACCTCCTCGCGCCCGCCCCGGCACTCGACCGAGACCGCGAACCCGTCCTCCCGCCGGATCAGGCAAAAGACCGCCGCGACCCCCTGCCGCGCGACCTCCTCCCGCCGGAGTACCTCTTCGTTCGTTACCGCAGCCGTCATTCTCCCTGCCGCCTTCCTTTTTTTCTTTATTGTACCACGCGCGTTTGTCGAAAAGCGTTTCCTTCGGTTTTCCGACCCCGAAAACGCGGTTTTCCGGAAGCGGAATAAAACGGACTTTTACGAATGGTCTGCGCATATTTCGCCTGAAAACCGAATGAATATAAAAGAACGGCGTTTTTCGCGCCGTTCTTTTCGTCCGTTCTCTTTCGCTTTTCGCTTTTCGGGCAGCGGTTTTTCGTTTTCGTGCAGAAAGAATAATGCGTTTTCGTTTTATACAAGTACGGAAAAACCGCGGGGCGCCCGTTTGGGCGCCCCGTTTGGTTCAGCTCAAAAATCCGTTGACGATCTGCTCTTCGGCTTCGCGCTCGGTGAGCCCCAGGGTCATCAGTTTGATCAGCTGCGCCCCGGCGATCTTCCCGATCGCCGCCTCGTGGACGAGGGCGGCGTCGACGTCGTTGGCTTCGAGCCCGGGAACGGCGAGGATCCTGCCGTGGTCCATGATGATCGAGTCGCACTCGGTGTGCCCGTGGCACTCGGCGTTGCCGACGATCTTCGCGTCGAAGCGTTGGAAGGACTCGTCCTTCGCGACCGAACGCGACGTCACGTCCGCCGACGCGCCCTTGCCGTTCAGTTCGACGTCGTAGGTGCTGTCGGCTCTTTGGTTTCCGTGGGTCATCAGCCGCTCGCGCACCAGCAGTTTCGCGCCGGCGGCGAGCTTGGCGACGGTCTTCCGGTCGGTGTCGTCGACGCCCTTGATCTGCACCATTTCCATTTCCATCGTGGCGCCCTCTTCGAGCGTCGCCTCGGTCACGGGGTTCAGGATGCGCTTCCCTCTCCCGTCGCCCTGCCCGTAGTGCTTTTCGACGTAGCGCACCGACGCGCCGCGCCCGACGAAGAAACGGTGAATGCCGTCGTGCTCGGAATCCTGATTGCCGCAGTTGTCGATGCCGCAGCCCGCGACGATCAGGACGTCGGCGCCCTCGCCGATATAGAAGTCGTTGTAGACGACTTCACGCAGCCCGCTCTCGGTCAGGATGACCGGGATGTGGACGCTCTCGTTTTTTGTGCCCGGGCGGATCCGGATATCCAGCCCGCTGACGTCGGTTTTCGGCGTGATCTCGATGTTTTCGGTCGAGCGCCGCCCCACCGATTTGCTGTCCGAGCGGATGTTGTACGCCCCCTCCGGGACTTTGTGGAGGTCGGCGACCTCTTCGAGGATCTTTTTCTGGATCGCGTTCAGTTCAGGCATTTTCACACTCCCCCTCCGCCATCCGGCAAGGAACCAAAACGTTCGCCGCCCCGACAAGCGACGGGAAGAGTTCGTCGGGCGTGCCGCGCCGCTCGATCCGACCGTCCTTCAGGACGACGATCTCGTCCGCGATGCGCAGGATCCGTTCCTGATGCGAAATAATGATGATCGAGCTGTCGCGGATCTCGGCGCGCATCCGGCGGAACACCCGGATCAGGTTTTGAAAACTCCAGAGGTCGATCCCCGCCTCGGGCTCGTCGAAGACCGAGAGTTTCGCGCCGCGCGCGATGACCGTCGCGATCTCGATCCGCTTGAGTTCGCCGCCCGAAAGACTGTCGTTCACCTCGCGGTTGACGTACTCTTTCGCGCAGAGCCCGACGAGCGACAGGTACTCGCACGCCTCGGCGACCGACGCGTTCTTCCCCGTCGCGAGCCGCAGCAGGTCGAGCACGCGGATCCCCTTGAAGCGCACGGGATGCTGAAACGCGAAAGCGATGCCCGCCCGCGCGCGCTCGGTGATATTTTTATCGGTAACGTCCTCCCCGCCGAAAAAGATCGAGCCAGCGCTCGGTCGCTCGATCCCCGCGATCAGTTTGGCAAGCGTCGATTTTCCCCCGCCGTTCGGACCCGTGATGACCAGCAGTTCGCGGTCGGGGACCGTCAGGCTGACGTCCCGAAGGATCTCCTTCTTCCCGTCGTCCTCGCAGACGTCGAACGACAGATTTTTGATTTCAAGCATCGGTTTTCCTCACTCGTTGTCGTTTGCGGAGCGCCCCGCGAAGCCGGGACGGATCCGCGCCACGTAAAATTATAACAAACGCCGCCGCCCCTGTCAAGTATTCCCGGAAAAGCGATGAAAAACAAAAATCGCGGAAAAATCGTTTTTCCCCTTGACAAACGCGAAAAGATGGGATATAATACAATACGCTGTCCGAAAAACGCACCTCTAGCTCAGTTGGTAGAGCAACTGACTCTTAATCAGTGGGTCCAGGGTTCGAGTCCCTGGAGGTGCACCAAAACAAGGCGGGAGCCCCGAAAAGGGACTCCCGCCTTGTTTTGACGCTCCCGCTCACGACTCAGAACCCCGACTTTTTCGCCGCGGAGCGGCAAAAAGTCCAAGTGCGCCGCCCCGACACAGCAAAAACGACCGACTCGTTCTCCGGCGCACGGGTTCTGAGTCCCAAGCGATAGCCCCGCTTCGTCTTTTCAACTTGCGCCAGCCGCCGCGGTCTCTTCAACGCAGGGCAACTGAGTCCCAAGCGATAGCGTCCTATGGTTGCGTTCTCCGGCGCTCCGGTCAGGACGTGAAGAAATCGGCGAGGGAGATCGTCTTTTCCGCGTCGACGCGCGCTTGGCGCAGCCCCTCTTCCCTCTCCTGCGCGCGCTTGGCGAGCAGCGCGGAGTAGAGTTGTTCGGCGCAGCCGAGCACGTCGTCGAACTCGGAGAGAAAGGTCTTCGCCTCGGCGAGGGCGCCCGGTTCGTTCGGGAAGGGTTTGGTCACGACGCGGTCGCCGTCGAAGATCAGTTCGGCGACCGTCGGAGCGCCGGAACTCCGGCGCGAGGGGTAAACCAAGCCGCGCTTGTAGTACGCCTCGTGATAGCACACGCGAAACTCCTCGTCGATCGGGTGCCGCAGGTGGATATACAACGTGACCCGGTCGTCGCAAACGAACGATTTGACGCTCTCGTAGTTCTTGTCAGCAGGCATAGGGGCTCCTTGGGGGAGTTTTTTAATAGTATACCCTTTACAAGTTGGTTTTATTCGCGGGGACCAATTGACTCCGGAAAGCAGGCTGCGGCTCGCTTAAATCCGGGTTATGCGGTCGGGGAGGATTTGGTTGACACGATTCCCAGTACCTCGGAGCAATACTCGCGAAGGATATCTTTTGTAAACGTCAAATCAAAATCGTCAATCTTGTACAACTTAATCCGGTCCGTCAGATCTCGAACGACAATACCGTTATCCTTCTCCCAACTGATCTGCTTGAACGAAAAACTCCACTTTTCTTCACCGTTAAGTTTGGTTATCTGAAATGAAGCGAGATACGGTTTTCCGTCAAAATCATAGTTGAAATACAACTGAATCGCATAGTCGTATTCCTTTTTGTCAATTAAACGGTTAACAATGGCCGTGTTGTAGTTCTTCTCGTAATCATTCTGATAGCAATCATTAAAAAATACTTTGGCGCGCATATTTTAAAACTCCGTATCTTTAATAACATTATTTGACGCATTTTGCTTTTGAGCTTCGACAAAAAGATATGTATCCGCTTCATCGAAGAAAAGAATCGCCTTATTCTCCACTTATTGCTCCTTTTTTTTTCTTTTTTTTAAATACGACATACAATAAGAGAATTCCGATCGCCAAAACGAGAGAAGAATCCACAACAAACTCGTCAAAGCTATCGCAACCACAGCGCGAATGATCCAATTAATGATACTCGCTGACACTAGAATCCTCTCCATTACGAGAAAAACAATCACTCCCGAGATAACGAAACGAACTATTTCGTCTGCCAGGCACTTTAAATAATCAAGTACCGGTGCTTTAAAAATCCGCTTATATATTATTATTCCTTTGTAAAAAGTTGAAAAAACCACTACAGATATAAGCGACCCTAAAAGAATGCCTTCTAGCCCCCACAATAATCCGCCAACTAATGATAGAATGATATTCGAACAAGCTTGAAAAACCATTTGTTTCGCATCAAGATAATGTAGTCCCATTGCATTTTGCAATGAAATCAAAATAATGTTGTTTAAATAAAAGTAGAGAAAAAGCGCAATAATAAGTACAACTCTCAGCCCGAGAACATAATCCGTTCCAAAAAAAATCGTGATAAACATCTGAACAAGAACAAAAAAGCATACAGTTATAATAATTGTCAAACAATTCATTATAAACCTGGACACTTTATATACTTGATAAAGCTTTGTGTGATCTTCGGTTACGGAAAGGTTGCCTATACTAGTTGTAAATGCTGCACCGATCTGTGAAAAGAGCGACTGCGCGGTATGGGTAATTAATTGATAATTACCGTAGAACCCAACCGCGACCACAGAGTCACTTAAAAAACTCAAAATAACAGCAACAGAAGAATCCTGTACGGTTCCCGCAATCCGCTGCACAAACATCGGCTTAATAATTCTAACAATGCTCTTCTTTTGAGATTCCTCCATCTTATTAACATTTCGTTCCTTGATAAAACTATAGCTTCGATTGACAACGATGTTGCAAATTGCGTTCGAAAGGATGTTTTGAATAATAAGCAAAAGCAGATAAAGATAATAATTCTGTGTATATATTAAAACAACAATCTCTGCCCCCCCAAACACAGCTTCGCACAGTGCTGTCACGCCCGTGCTCACTCTGTTTCTCTGGTTTGCAAGTAGCAGACTGCGTTTATAATACCAAAGATACTTAACAATAATGCTCGCCAAAAAGATGACAAAATACAACTGCACCTTCTGAATTGGAATTGAAGATGCAACCATATGTGGCAAAACCAAGAGATCTACAAGAATTCCTGCACACAGTAAGACCGTACAAAAAACACGATAAATGTTTCTGTACAGACGAATAATGGTTTTTATTTTTTCATGATCATTATTGGCAACGGGTTCATATAGGAAAATAGTCATTGCGGTACTAATACCCAGTTCCATTATTAACAACGTGGTAATAATACTTGAAAACAAGGTGTTAATACCATATATCTCAGCGCCCAATGATCTAGAAAGTACTGTTCTGACAGCGAACGTCATTACAGTAGACACCAGAGTTGCAACAATTCCAAACATGCTGTTTAGAATGACATTTACACCTCTAGATTTAATCGCCACTGTTTATTCCTCCGTTACCCATTTGCAATAGTTTTCTTTGAGTTCATTATAACGATTACTATACTTCCTTATTAGTTCCTTCTTTTTTTCCTCATCTATCTGCTTGATTATGTTCTTCAGTTGCTGCGGATCTCTTTTCAAGTCAAAAAAATCCACAACTTCTATCGATCTTTCCTTTTCAAACAACTGCGCTTTTAACAAGTAGCAAATCGACGAATCCCTATACTGAAAAAAAACGGGGCGTCTTGAAAGATCTGGCACTCCGGATCCAGCATATTCGACAAAAGTATGATCATTTATATCTCTCAAAAATGATTTCCCATTAAAACACCGAGGAACAGGAATACCACATCGTTCCAAAACAGTAAATGGGATATCTTTAATATTTACAAAAGAGTCAATTTGTTTCTTAATCCCATCATCATACATAATTAAAGGAATGTGGTATTGCTCTGGAAAGAAGTGGTTTGTTGTGGTATGTCGTACCTCTCCTCCAAAATTTGAACTTCCGTGATCTGCAGTAATAACAACTATTGTGTTGCGCTTCAAATCTCTCTTTTGTAGATTGACAAAAAGTTCTGATAAACACGAATCCAAATATCTTGCCGCTAAATCAAAACCAATATTTCCCTTGTACTTTTTGGGTAGATTTTGGACATATGAACTTGCGTCTTCTAATTCTGAGCATACCAAGTTTCGATCGGCAATGTCGTGTGAATAAAACGACAACGGTCTATGAAACTCGTCGCAATGCAAATACGCAAAAAAAGGCTGTTCCGAATTGCAGTCATCCACCCACTTGAAAAGCGATCTGACAAACGCTTTTGAGCTTGAACATATTTGAGGCAAATTGGTTTCCACCATTTTCGTTGTGTCAAGCATCCATCCGGCCTGATATGTTCGATATATGTGTTCTAGGAATCGCTTTCTATTGATTTTTAATGAGCAAAAAAGAGGTTTAAAGGGAATCTGTCTGTTTTTTAAGAAGAATCGCGCGTTTTTTCTTTTGATTTGCCGAAACAACCTGCCATATTCTTGAATCACCCATTCTCTCTGTTCCCGAAACAGTCTTTTTAATGGCAGTCCTTCGACGTCACAACGAGAAGTAATGAAATGAGTAGAATAATTATCAAAAATTTGTATTAGATACGATTTGGGATTCTGTTTGAACAGTTCCTGTTCCTCCAGCACCATATCTTTCCAATTTGCAATTGCGCAATTTCTTTGATTATGGTTGTCAATTTCACAAACTTGATAATCTCCTGTACAGTCATTTTTTTCTGCTTCTTCTGAATGCCAAAAAACCATTGTGTCGAAATGTTTTGACAAAAGTCTTGTTAAAACAGAATAGTCATCATCTTTTAACCCTTCGGAATCGTATAATGCTTTATAATAATCCAACTTCCCCTTGATAAACCTTGAAAACATTGGGGAGAAATAGTTTTCAGGATAGATATATTGACCTTTTATCATCATCTCGGGCGGCAAGCAACTTCCATAATAAGAAGAAAAAAGACGATAGCCCGCATCATAGAACGCTTTATACGTCGAATTTTCCCATTCCTGCATACCAAATAGATATGCACCGTTATCTAATGGGTTCCGTCCATACATCAATCCCATGATCCCAGCTTCGGTATATGGGCCTTGCGAGAACGCTTTTGAACAATCAATGCCCGTCTTTCGAAGACTGTTTAAAAACGGCATCGGGGTTTTGTGTTGATCCAAATCAACTGTAATATCATAAGACAAGCCGTCGCAAACAAAAAAAATCACATTCTTCATTCTACAAACCATTTATTTCAAATCGTCGATCGCCTTTTTTAATTCTTGCTTGACGCGCTCGGGCGAAAAAGCAAGCACCCGTTCTTTCCCGACCTCTTTGTAATGGCAATAAAGGTCCGGATCGTTGACTAACAAATTGATCTTTTCAGCCATATCGTTGGGATCTTGCACTTTCGCGAGTAGTCCATACTCGTTGTTCCCCAGTATTTCTTTGGGTCCAACTTTTGAATCCGTGCAAACAACCGGGATTCCCAAGTCCATCGCCTCGAGCAAAACCGTAGGCAGCCCTTCCCCTGCGACGCTCGCATGTACAAAAATGCTACATGCGGCATAATAATTCTGAACATCGCTTTGGCTTCCCAAAAACCAAACACTATCCTCAATGCAAAGGTCTTTACAGAAGTCTTCCAACTTTTTCCTTTCCGGCCCGTCGCCAACAAGCACCAAATTCCTTTCGATTCCATATTTTTCTCGAAGTATCTTCAGTGCGCGGATCAGTGTATAGTGATCCTTGTGAGGATAGTTCATTCGAGCAACCGACAATAGATAGTCTCCATATCGTTCTTTCAACGCAGCAACCGTATTCAAGTCCACTGGTTTGCCTGACATTCTGACAGGATTGTAAAGTTTGAAAATCTTAAAATCAAACTTGTCCTTTTGATGATAAGCAATAACCTCTTCTTGCCCATCATCAACCAACACTACAATGTTTTTGATTTTTTTATACAAAAACTCAAAACCTTGAGAACTTAGAACGAATTGATAGAGTGCCCCGTGTAACCAGGCCACCTTTTTTTTTGCTTTAATAAATGAATATGCAACAAATGACAAATCGTTATAGTGACCCGAAAAAGCAATTGCAATATCGTATGTTGTTGTTCTTTTTCGTTTAAATAACCTCTCGAAAAAAAGAACTGTACTTACGAAAATGTAAGCAAGCGGAAAGAGATATTTTCCTCCTTTGATCCTTCGTGTCATAACCCAGTATGCTTCCGGACAATGGCTTCTTTTCAATGGTTTGATATAAACAGTACAAAGCGATCTAAGTTCATCAATGATTGATTCCGTTTTAGGAGAAAGAACATAGGCGTCGACATCATGCCCCAACTCTTTAAGTAGCTGGATATAGCTAATGCCTACGCGTTCTATTCCTCCAAAAATCATATTGTCAAACACAACCGCAATTCTCATTTATTCACTCCAGTTCGTGCAATCGTTCTCTTTTCAACCAGCTGCATTTGCAACTCAGTGTCAAACCACAATCTTTTATCCGGTGTTCTTTCATAAGGAAATGGATATAAACAATCGCCAAGCATTTCATCAAACAATTCGACCTCTTTTCCCCAGGAATTGTCTGCTCGAAACACTTGCGTATTCTCAATAGATTTTTTTGGATCAAAAAACTGATACT
>CAMJDE010000023.1 GCA_946404295.1 uncultured Clostridia bacterium
CGCGCTTTCGTCAAAAAAAGCATCTAATCCTTCGCATCCCGTTAGCAGAGAGCAAAACAAAAGTGCGAAAAATAAAAGTAGGGTCACTCCTTTTTTCATTTTTTTCTCCTTTAAAAATTTGTTGTTATTGTTTTGCAGAATGATATAGAATTAAAATCGGGGCATCAGCGGGGTATTCTTCTCCTTCTTCCCAATCTTCTGATCCGTTAATCAGGACGGAAGAGGTAACGCCATTGTTTCGATCTGATTCACTTTTTAAGTCATAAAGCGGGATGGTTTGAATGTTACGAAATCCCCCGGCACGAAAAACAGACGAAACCGCGGGAAATGGCTTCCTTTTCCAATTTTCCATGGCTTCCGTTATTTCAAGATCTGTTTTTTGCGTTGTTTGTTGAGATTTACTCTTCTCGGAATCGTTGTTTATTGCGGTTATTAGGCAGGATAATCCAGAGAAGAGACCGATAACTCCAAGCATAATGAATCCGCTTCTTGAACCGTCGTCGGATGAAAAACCTACTCCATATCCGAGAACCGCACAGATAACGGATGCTACTCCCCAAGCAATACGAAGCAAAAGTTTTGTCTGTTTCTTCTTGTTTTCTTTTTCCTTTAAAGCGAGTTCTTTCATAGCCAATTCGCGTTCGGTCTTTGCCCGAATCACGTCTGCCTCGTTAATGTGACGCGTTGTGGTTTCGTTTTGGTCCTTTAAGAGAATCTTTGTGCCGCAGTATATGCAGTAAGTTATCTCTTTTTCTTCATCTACCGAAAGTTCTGCGCCGCAGGATGGGCAATGTAAAGCAAGAACAGATTTCACCGCTACTTCTCCTTGTCGTAATTGTTTTAATGACGGAGCCAAAGATTATTCAAGAGAAACTTGAAATGCAAAAGTATCAGATCAATCGTTCCGCACAATACAAAGAACACGAGCCAAAATCATTTTACGGAGTCTCCATTTGTCGTTGTTTAAAATGATTATAACCTATTTCAGGTTAAAAGTCAATAACCTGAAACAGATTATTTATAATAATAGTCGGGAACAAAAAGGGGGTGGCGAGATGTATCCGAGGATCCGGGATCTGCGGGAGGACCGCGATCTGAACCAGACGCAGGTGGCGAAACTTCTCGGAATGTCGCAGACCGGCTACTCCAAATACGAGACGGGGGAGAACGATATTCCGACCGCGGTGCTGATCAAACTTGCCCGTTTTTACGGGACGAGCGTCGATTATCTGCTCGGCGAGACCGACGATCCGATGCCGCCCGCCAAACGCACCCCACGCAAAAAATGACCGTCCCGACGCCGGGGCGGTTTTTTGTAGGGGACGGCGTCACGACGTCCCGCCTTGCTTTTTGCCGTTTTCGTCCTCTGTTGTTCACTTGTACGCCGACAAGTACGAAAACAACGAATCCGTGGCGCGCCGCGGTTTTTCTCTTCGTTCCGACTATAGAACCCGCAAAACGCCGCGGGGCGGCGTTTTGCAAACTTCATTCCCATAATGAAGTTCTTTGCTCCACTTTCTTTCAAGAAAGTGGACGTACCCCCCCTCGTTCCTGTTGACTTTCCCCGAAAAAAGCGTTATAATCAAAAAAGAAACAAAAGAAAGGACGAGCCGGGGATGGAAAACGAACGATCCGCGCACCGTTTCGAGGGCGAAACCGAAGCCGACTATCTGCTCCGCACCGCGCTTGACGTGGCGGCTCTGACGCTGCGTTCGGGCGGCGAGATCCACCGGGTCGAGGAGACGATCCAGCGGATCTGTTCCGCGTTCGGCGCGGCGCACACCGAGGTATTCGCTATCCACTCGCAGATTATCGCGTCGGTCCGTATGAAGGACGGCGCCTACTCGTCGCAGGTGCGGCGCATCTACGAATCCGACAACCGCTTTGCCCGTCTGAACGAGGTCAACCGCATTTCGCGCGCGCTCTGTCTCGGCAAAATGACCCTCGACGAGGCGCAGGACGCGATCGCGCGGGCGAAGGGGATCAACCCCTATCCGCTCTGGATGAACCTGCTCGCTTCGGCGTGCGGGGCAGGGGGGCTTTCGTTCTTATTCGGCGCGGGGATCCGCGACGCGCTCTGCGCGGGGCTGGTCGGCTTGCTCGTCACGCTGCTCGGGTGTCTGCTCCCGAAGAACGGCAACGTCTTTCTTACGATGGTTCTTCGCTCGTTTGCGATCGGGGTGCTCTCGCGGGCGCTGGTTCTGTTCGGCGCGGGGATTGACGCCGGCAAGATCATCGTCGGCGCGATCATGCTGCTGGTCCCGGGCGTCTCGTTCGGTAACGCGATGCGCGATCTGCTCGGCGGCGACACGCTCTCGGGCACGCTCGGCATCGTCCGCAGTATTCTGCTTGCCGCGTCGATCGCCTTCGGGCTCTTCGTCGCGACGGCTGTGACGGGAGGTGCGGTGCTGTGATCGACTTTCTGATCCTCTTTGCCGCGGTTCTGGTCGGGACCTTCGGCTTCACCATCCTCTTCGGTCTCAAACCCAAGCACGTCGCCGCGGCGACCCTGCTCGGCGGGCTGACCTACGCCGTCTATTACGGGGTCGACCTGCTCACCCCCGATCTCTTCCTCTCCAACCTCGCCGCCGCCTTCTTCGCGGGGGTCGCGGCGTTCGGGCTCGCCGTATTCTACCGCGCGCCCGCCGTCACCTTCTCGGCGCTCGCCGTCATTCCGCTCGTCCCGGGAGGGGCGCTCTACTATATGATGTACGGGCTGATCGCGGGCGACACCGCGCTCTTCCGCACCAATAGCGGCGTGGCGCTCCGGGTCGGTCTCGGCATCGCCGCCGGTATCGTGTTCAGCAGCACCGTGGTCGGTCTGATCCGCCCGATCCTGCACCGCCGCCACTTCCGCCGCGAAAGCGCGGCGCCGGAGGACAAGAAATGAAGCGCCCGACCGAACCGCTCCGCCCGACCGACGCGGAACTATCCGAGATCGAGACGGTCCTCGGCTACCGTTTCCGGAACCCGACCCTGCTCCGCCAGGCGTTCACCCGCCGCTCCTACACCAACGAATTCGAGGCGAAATACAAGCGCCCCGCCCCCGTCGAGTGCAACGAAGTGCTCGAAACGGTCGGCGACGCAGTGCTCGGCGCCGCGTTGCTCCGTCTGCTGTCCGAACGCCACGGCAAAGTAACGGGACGTGGGTACGAATCGGACTTCGGGGAGGGGGTTTTTACCGAAATCAAGAAGAACCTCTGCGACAAGACCGCGCTGTCCCGCGTCATCGACGGGCTTGCGCTCCCAGACGGCACCCCCTTCGCGGCGCTGCAGACCGTCAACGGCGGCGACCGCGCGAGCGGGAACTACAACGCCCCCTCGCCCAAAGAGGATCTGTTTGAAAGCATCCTCGGCGCCGTCGCCCTCGATTGCGGGTTCGACTTTTCTTTGATCGTTCCCTTCGTCGAGCGGCTCGACGATCCCGACCGCCTGACGGCAAAGCCGAAAACCGAAAAGGACGACAAGACCCGGCTCAAGGAACTCTGCGAAGCAAAAAGGTGGACGCTCGACTATCCCGAGATCGCCCGCACGGGTCCCGACCACGCCCCGACCTATACCGTCGAGTGCCGGATCAACGGAAAACTCTTCGGCACCGGGAGCGGGCCCGGCGTCAAGGCGGCGACCCGCGCCGCCGCGACCGAAGCCCTCCGCAAACTGGAAACGACCTGAAAAGGCGCTGCCGATCGGCAGCGCCTTTTCAGATATGACGCGAGTGCTTCGCCCTCTATGTTACCGCCCCGACGTCCCGCGGGACGCATTATGCGCGAAGCGCGGCGTCACGCTTCTTTCGGACACGAAAGAAGAACCGTCCCGTTCCCCGAAACGGCGGGCGCGTCGGTCCCGGCGGGGAAGAGAACGCTGTCGCCTGCTTTCAGGTCGACCGTCTCGCCGCCGCCCGCAGCCGAGAGCGACCCGTCGAGGACGAGCAGATGCGTAAAGACGTCGGCGGGCAGTGAAAGCGGCGTTTCGCCGTCGCAGTGCAGCCGCGAAACCTCGAAATAGCGGCAGTTCACCAGCGCCTCGCCCGGCAGTTCCGCTTTCCCGCCCGCGAAGCGGAGCGCGTCGCACTCGCCCGGACGGAAGGGGCGCACGACGTCGAGCGCCTCTTTGATATGGAGCGGGCGCAGATGCCCGTCTTTGTCGCGCCGGTCGTAGTCCCAGACACGGTAGGTCGTGTCGCAGTTCTGCTGAACCTCGGCGATCAGGATCCCGCCCCCGATCGCGTGGAGCATCCCCGAGGGGATGAAAAAGACGTCGCCGGGTTTCACGGGGACGCGCCGGAGCACACTGTCGAACTTTTCGGCGGCGACCGCGATCGCGAATCCCGCGCGCCCGACTCCGTCGGGCAGCCCCATCACCAACTCGGCTCCGGGGGCGGCGTCGATCACGACCCACATCTCGGTCTTGCCGTTCCCGACGCCGTGCATTTTCGCGTAATCGTCGTCGGGGTGTACCTGCACCGAGAGCGGCTTTTCCGCGTCGATCAGTTTGACCAGCAGGGGAAAGTTCGCGCCGTCGTAGTCGGACGAGGCGGCGTCAAACCCCGCTTGCGCGAAGTAATCCGAGAGAGAAAGCCCCGCGCCCTCGCCGTTTTCGACGACGTTGGTCGCGCCGTCCCGCACCGAGAGTTCCCAACTCTCGGCGATCCGGTCGATCTCGGCTTGCTTGCCGAAATCGGTTTTCAGCCGCGTGCCGCCCCAGATGGCGGCTTTCGCGATCCCCTTCAGTTTCAGCGGATAGCGTTTCATCTCTTCGACAAAACCTCGGTTTCGTATTGTTTGACCTCGCCGAGCCACCCCTCGCGCACCGGCACCCCGGAGATCTCGCAGAAGCGATCCCACACGTCGGCGAAGGGATAGGATTTGAGTTCCTCGGTGAGCGCGAGCCGCGTCGTGTAGTCGCCCGCGAGTTCGGCGTTTTTCAGCGTTTCGACCGGGGTGAGGAGCGAGCGGAGCAGGGCTTTCTGCATATTCCGCGTCCCGATCACCCACGCGGCGACCCGGTTGATCGACGCGTCGAAGTAGTCGAGCCCGATGTGCGTCCGCGCGACCAGTCCCGTGCGGGTCAGCGCGTCGGCGATGGCGTTCAGCTCGTCGTCGAAGATGACGACGTGGTCGCTGTCCCAGCGCACCGGGCGGCTGACGTGCAGGAGCAGTTCGTTCGTGTAGAGCAGGACCGACGAGATCTTGTCCGAGATGACCTCGGTCGGGTGGAAATGCCCGGCGTCGAGGGTGTAGGCGATGCCGCGCGTGACGGCGTAACCGAGCGAGAATTCGTGCGAGGCGACGGTGTAGGATTCCGCCCCGATCCCGAACACCTTGGATTCGAGCGCGTCGAGATGGCAGGCGGGATCGAGTTTTTCCGCGATCACACGGTCGAGCGCCTCCGCCATCCGGCGGCGCGGCGCCTCGCGGTCGAAGGGAATATCCTTGTACCCGTCGGGGAACCAGAGGTTCATCACGCTCTTGGTGCCGAGCGAGCGCCCGAAATACTCGCTGATCTTCCGCGATTTTTTGCAGTGCTCGATCCAGAAATCGCGCACGGCGGGATCCGCCGACGAGATCGTGAAGCCCGAATCCGCCATCGGGTGCGAGAAGCAGGTCGGATTGAAATCCAGTCCCGTTCCGCGCGCCTTCGCCCATTCGACCCAGGACGCGAAGTGTTTCGGTTCAAGGTCGGTGAGATCGACCTTCTCGTCGGTGTCGGCGTAGATGGCGTGCAGGTTCAGGCGCATTTTTCCGGGGATCAGCGAGAGCGCCTTGTCAAGATCCGCGCGCAGTTGTGCCGGGGTGGTCGCCCGCCCGGGATAGTTTCCGGTCGTCTGGATCCCCCCTGAGAGCGCGACGTCGCGGAACAGAAAGCCGAGCACGTCGTCCCCCTGCCAGCAATGCAGCGAGATCGGGATATTCTTCAGCGTCTCGATCGCGCGGTCGGTATCGACGCCGATCCCGGCGTAAAGTTCCTTCGCTTCTTCGTAACGGTTCATCTTTCGTCTCCTTTTCGTTTATCGGATCGCGCTCTTGCCGAGGATCGCTTCAAAGCGCGCTTGGTGTTCGTCCCACGCCGCCGTATCGGTCGGCAGATAGGTCACGGCGTCGGCGCTCGCCTTGACGATTTTGCGCGCGGCTTGCCAGTTTTCGATCTCGCCGAGGGCGATCATCTGAACGGCGATATTGCCCATCACGGTCGCCTCGACCGGACCCGCGATCACGGGGACCCCGGTTGCGTCGGCGGTCAGGCGGCAGAGCAGGGTGTCCTTGATCCCCCCGCCGAACAGATGCAGAACGGGGTAGGTCTTGCCCGTGACGTCGCTCAGCGTGCGGAGGTTCTGACGGTATTTCATCGCGAGCGACTGGTAGATGCAGCGCATCACCTCGCCCCGCGTTTCGGGCACGGTCTGACCCGTCGCGCGGCAGAAGTCGCGCACCCGCCCGGGCAGGTCGCCCGCCGTCTCGAACTCGGGGGCGTCGCAGTCGATAAAGCAGGCAAACGGCTCCGCTTCGAGCGCCTCGCGCTCCAGATCCGTGAAGGAAACGGTTTCGCCCTCGCGCAGCCACTCGCGGCGCGATTCCTGGATCAGCCAGAGCCCCATAATGTTCCGAAGGAAGCGGATCGAGCAGGCGTAGCCGCCCTCGTTGGTGTAGCGCGCCGCCTCGCTCTTTTCGTCGATCTTCGGGGCGGAGAGTTCGGTGCCGAACAGCGACCAGGTGCCGCAGCTGACGTAGGCGAAGTCGCCCTCCGCCGGCGCGGCGAATACCGCGCTCGCCGTGTCGTGCGTGCAGACGGCGAGGACCGGGATCGGATCGCACCCGAACTCGCGGCACAGGTCGGGCGAGAGCGTGCCGTAGACCTCGCCCGGTTCGATCGCGGGCGGGAGCAGACGGTCGGGGATCCCGAGTTTGCCGAGCAGGTCGCGGTCAAAATCCCGCGTCCTCGGATCAAAGAAATTCGAGGTCGACGCGATGGTTTTCTCGGCGCGCGCCGCCCCCGTCAGAAAATAGGCGAAAAGGTCGGGGATAAAGAGCATTTTGTCCGCCGCGGCGAGCAGTTCGGGGCGGTATTTCGCGAGATAGAAGAGTTGATAGAGCGTGTTGATCCGCATATGCTGCGTCCCCGTCCGACGGTAGATCTCGGAGAGCGGAAGGATCTTTTCGACCTCCTCCGGCATCCCGACCGTCCGCTCGTCGCGGTAGTGGACGGGGTTTTCCAGCATCTCGCCGTTTCGGTCGAGCAGGGCGAAATCGACCCCCCAGGTGTCGATCCCGATCGCGTCGACCTTCCCCTCGCGGAGCGCGCGGCGGATCCCCTCTTTGATCTCGAACCAGAGCCGGAGAACGTCCCACCGGGTCGTTTTTCCGACCTTGACGGGATCGTTTGAAAAACGGTGGATCTCGGTCGCCGTCAAGCGCCCGTTTTCGACCGTTCCGATCATTGCGCGTCCGCTCGACGCGCCGAAATCAAAGGCAAGAACCCGTTTTCCCATATCTTCCCCCGCACCCGCGGGCGACGCCCGCGTTACTGTCCCCATTATAGCATAAAGACGCCAAGAAAAGCAAGGAGAAACGCCATTTTTTTGTTTTCTTTCGGAAATCACGCTTTTTTATGGAAATCGGACGAAAAATATGGTACAATGAAAGAGGGAAAGAAAGCGAGGGAACGATATGATCAATATTCTCGTCGTCGACGACGACAAAAACACGAGAAAACTGATCCGCGCCGTGCTGGAGCGCGAGAACTATACCGTCTATACCGAAAACGACGGGGAAGCCGCGCTCGCGCGGCTCGACGCCGTGCATATCGACCTGATCGTCCTCGACGTCATGATGCCCAAACTCGACGGCTACGGGTTCACCGAGACCCTGCGCAAAGCGGGTAGCGAGATCCCGATCCTGATGGTCTCGGCAAAGATGCTGCCCGACGACCGGCACAAGGGGTTCCTCGTCGGGACCGACGACTATATCACGAAACCGATCGACGAGAAGGAAATGATCCTCCGCATCCGCGCTCTGCTCCGCCGGGCAAGGATCAACAGCGAGCGCAAAATCGAGATCGGCGACGTCACCCTCGACTACGATTCGCTTTCGGTCACGGGGCACGGCAAAACGCAGGAACTGCCGCAAAAGGAGTTCCTTCTGCTCTATAAACTGCTCTCCTATCCCGGCAAGATCTTTACCCGGCTCCAACTGCTCGACGAGATCTGGGGCATGGAGACCGACAGCGGATGGGAGACGGTCACGGTGCACATCGGGCGGCTCCGCAAACGCTTCGAGGGATGGGAAGAGTTCTCGATCGAATCGGTGCGCGGGCTCGGATACAAGGGGGTAAGGCACAAATGAAAGACGAAAAAGAAAAGAACGGGAAGCAGGGCTTTCGTCTGCCCGGTTTTCCGACCATCCGCAAGTCGAGAAAGGCGCTGACCCTTCTCTTCGCCGGTACGGTGGTGATCGTTCTGCTCGCCGTGCTGATCGTGGTGGGGGGTGCCGCTTTTATCCTCTTCAACGCGGGGGTTTTGTCGCCTGACGACCTTCCACACCTCAGCGGGAACAGCGTGATCGTGCTGATGCTCGTCGTCAGTCTGGTCGTCGGGATCGGCTTTTCCTTCTTCCTCGGCTGGATCTTCACCAAGCCCCTGAACATCATCATCAACAATATGAACCGACTGGCGAACGGCGACTTCAAGGCGCGGATCCGCTTCGATTCGGTCTTTGACCGCCACCCGACCGTCGCCGAACTGTCGCGCAGCTTCAACACGATGGCGGAGGAACTCGAGAATACCGAGATGCTCCGTTCGGATTTCGTCAACAACTTCTCCCACGAGTTCAAGACCCCGATCGTCTCGATCGCCGGGTTCGCCAAACTCCTGAAATCCGGCGACCTCACGGACGACGAGCGCGCCGAGTACATCAACATCATCGAGGAGGAGTCGCTTCGCCTCTCGGATATGGCGAACAACGTCCTGAATCTCACCAAGATCGAGAACCAGACCATCCTCTCGGGCTTGACAACCTTCAACCTCTCCGAACAGATCCGCACCTGCTTCCTGATCCTCGAGAGCAAGTGGGCGAACCGCGACCTCGACTTCTCGCTCGATTTCGACGAGTACGACGTCCGCGCAAACGAGGAGATGCTGAAACAGGTCTGGCTGAACCTGATCGACAACGCCCTGAAGTTCACCCCCGAGGGCGGGCGGATCGCCGTCACGATCGAGCGGACTTTTCAGCTGACCGTCTCGGTCTTCAACTCGGGGAGTTTCGTCCCCGAAGAGAACCGCGAGCGCATCTTCCGCAAGTTCTATCAGGGCGACCCCTCCCACGCGACGAAGGGGAACGGCGTGGGGCTCTCGGTCGTGCGCGCCATCGTCGAACTCCACGGCGGCGCCGTCTCCTGTACGTCGGACGAAGAGGGAACGACCTTCACCGTAGCGTTGCCGCTGCGATAAAGGAATGAAGACGCGCCTGTGGCGCTAATGAAGACGCTCGCGGTGCTCGCTAGTGAAGACGCTCGCGGTCGCTCGCTAATGAAGACGGCGGCGATGCCGCCTAATGAAGACGGCGGCGATGCCGCCTAATGAAGACGCTCGCGGTCGCTCGCTAATGACGGTCCGAGGAAGGTTCATTTGATTTTGTTATAAACCATTATTTTTCGTCAAGTTTCGTTTCAGTTTATTTTTCTGTGGTATTCTTCCGGCGGTAAAATCCGAAAAACGGATCAAAAAACAACCGGAGGATATAACGATGCGCAAAGTCAAGATCATTACCGATTCCTGTTCCGACCTGACCCCCGAACTGCTCGAAAGATACGGGATCGACTACGCCCGGATGAACACCGTTCTCGACGGCGTGACCAGCCCCGCGCGGCTCGAGTGGACGCCGGAGGAAGTGCACGCCTTCTACAACCTGATGCGCGCGGGCAAGCGGATCACCACCACGCAGGTCCCGGTCGAGGAGTTCCGCGCCATCTTTGAAAAATATCTCAAAGAGGACTGCGATATCGTCTACGTCGCCTGCTGCTCGAAGCAGTCCGGCTCGGTCAACACGGCGCGCGTCGTCGCCGAAAAAATGCTTCCCGACTATCCCGGCGCCGCGATCTACTGCATCGACGCGCTGAACTCCGCGATGGGCGAAGGACTGCTCACGATCGTCGCCGCATCGTTTGCCGCCGAGGGTCTTTCCGCCGACGAGATCGCCGAGAAAGTGACCGCGATGCGCAAGAACGTGAACGAATACATCACCGTCCATTCGCTCGACGCGCTCGCCCGTTCGGGACGGCTCAAGGCGTCCAAGGCGTTCATCGGCAACCTGATGGGGGTCAAACCGATCCTCACCGCCGACTACTACGGCGCGCAGACCCCGATGAAGAAGGTGCGCGGACGGCAGACCTCGCTCCGCGAGATCGTCGCGCTCCTGAAGGACGCGATCGACGAGGATCCGAAGTACCCGATCCTCTTCTGCCACGCCGACTGCAAGCAGGAGGAGGTCGACGAGATCCTCGCGATGATCCGCGAGGAGATCCCGGGTCACGAGATCTGCGTCGGCTATATCGGCCCGATCATCGGCGCCTCGATCGGTCCCGACGCCGTCGGCGTTTTCGGCATCGGGCGCGAGGTCACCTTCGGGAAGGAAGAAAACTGACCGATGGACACGCGTAAGATCAACGGGTCGCTCTACCGCGGCATGGTGATCTCGGGCGCCGCAAATCTGCGCCGCCACGTCGCGGAGGTCAACGACCTGAACGTCTTTCCGATCCCCGACGGCGACACCGGGGACAATATGCTCCTGACGGTCGAGGGCGGCGCGAACGCCCCTGACGCCGCCGATCTTTCCGCGCTCTCGCGCGACGTCGCCGACCGGACGCTCCTGTCGGCGCGCGGGAACTCGGGCGTTATCCTCTCGCAGTTCTTCGACGGCATCGCCGCCGGGCTGGAGGGGATTTCCGAAGCCACCCCCGCCGAGTTCGCGTCGGCTCTTTTGCGCGGCGTCAAACACGCCTACGGCGCGGTCGTTCAGCCGACCGAGGGCACCATTCTGACCGTCGCGCGCGAAGCGTCGCAGGCGGCGGCGGACGCCGCCCCCGACACGGCGGAACAACTCTTCGACGCCTTCCTTTCCGAGGCGAACGCCTCGCTCTCCCGTACCCCCGATCTGCTCCCCGTCTTAAAAGAGGCGGGCGTGGTCGACTCGGGCGGCGCCGGACTGATCCGCATCGCCGAGGGGATGCGCGCCTCGCTCGACGGGGAACTGCCCGTCGACGACCTTACGCCCATCGGACAGCCGAAGCGCGCCGAGGGACCCGATTTCAGCCGCTTTACCGAGGACAGCGTGCTCGAGTTCGGCTACTGCACCGAGCTGCTGGTCCGGCTGATGCGGGCGAAGACCGATCCCGCCGCCTTCGATATCAAACCCCTGATCGAATACCTGGAGAGTATCGGGAACTCGGTCGTCGCGGTCAAGACCGGGACGGTCCTGAAGATCCACGTACATACCATGACCCCGCAGGTCGTTCTCGCCTACTGCCAGCAGTTCGGCGAGTTCCTCACGGTCAAGATCGAGAATATGTCGCTCCAGCACAACTCGCTCGACGGGAACTCCCCCGCCGGAAAGAGCGAGCGCAAACCCTTCGGGGTGGTCGCCGTTGCGAGCGGCGAGGGGCTGATCGAAATGTTCCGCGCGCTCGGCGCCGACGAGGTCGTCTCGGGCGGGCAGAGCATGAACCCCTCCGCGCAGGACTTCATCGACGCCTTCAACCGCGTCAACGCCGACGTGATCTTCGTTCTCCCGAACAACGGCAACGTCATTCTGACGGCGCGGCAGGCGGCGGAAATGTACGAGGATTCCGACGTGCGCGTCCTGCCCTCGAAAACCATCGGAGAGGGGCATTCCGCCCTGACGATGATGACCCCCGACCCCGACGACTTCGACGCGATGGAGCGCGATATGACCGACGCCATGGAGGGCGTCGTCACCGCGGGCGTCTCGGTCTGCTCCCGCGACGCCGAAAACAACGGGCGCGTCCTCTACGAGGGCGAGTATATCGGCTTTATCGGCGACCGCGTTTTCTCGGCGGACAACGACACGCTCGACGCCGCGCGCGGGCTGGTCGACGAGATCGATTTCGGCGAACACGAGATCTGTATCCTCGTTTCGGGCGAGGACGCCGACCCCGACGAAGCCGAACAGATCGCGGGCTATATCCGGCAGTCGCATCCCGGCTGCGAACTCTACGAGGTCGACGGCGGGCAGGCGGTTTACCGCTACCTGCTGATCGTCGAATAACAGAATAAAATCCCATGAAAGGGGGGGACCGGGGCGATTGATCGTAAAAACCCCCGGTCCCCGCAAGCGTATAAGATGACCGTACTTATTTTCGTTCTGACCGCCGTCGTCTCCTATTTCGTCGCCGCGGTCAACCCCGCCATCCTGCTCTCCCACCTCGTGTATCACCGCGATATCCGGAAAGAGGGAAGCGGCAATCCCGGCTTTACCAACTTCCACCGCGTATTCGGCGGCAAGTTGTCGTGGCTGGTTTTCGTGCTCGATATCGGCAAGTGCGTGGCGGTCTCGCTCGTCGCGGGACTGGTCTTTGCGCCGGATTATTTTTCGACCTTCGCGTTCGGCGCCGCCTATGCCGGCGTTTTCGCTCTGCTCGGGCATACCTATCCCGTCTTTTATCGGTTCAAGGGCGGCAAGGGGTTTCTCGTGACCTTCGCCCTTCTGTGGGTGCTCGACTGGCGCGCGGGTCTGGTCGCGACGGCGGTGATGCTGACCGTTCTGCCGCTCTCGGGCTTTATGTCGCTCTCCTCGATTCTGACGCTGATCGCGGGCGCGATCACCCTGACGATCGTCCGCACCCCCGCCCCCGCGCTCTTCCTCACTTTCGGCGCCGTCCTGCTCGTGATCTGGCGGCATCGCTCGAATATCGCGCGGCTGGTCGCCGGGACCGAAAAGAAGTTTTCCTTCCGTAAAAAGAAGCAGGCGCGGTCCCCGGAACCCGGGGAAGCGCCGACCGAAACGACTGTACAAGAACCGTCTCCTGCTGGGGAGGAACAGAAATGACGAAAACCCTTCGCGCCGGGGTCGACATCGGTTCGACCACCGTCAAACTCGCGATCCTCGACGAAAACGGGACCATCCTTTTCGGCGAATACCTGCGCCATCGCGCCCAGACGCGCGAGACGCTGAAACAACTGATCGAACTGGCAAACGAGAAGATCGGCGACGCGACGCTCTCGGTCTCGATCACGGGATCGGGCGCGCTCGGCATCGCCCG
Source organism: uncultured Clostridia bacterium (assembly GCA_946404295.1). Lineage (GTDB taxonomy): Bacteria > Bacillota > Clostridia > Oscillospirales > CAG-272 > UBA1740. The sequence goes on from CAMJDE010000023.1 coordinate 13,270, forward strand.
CTCGCTCGGGCTCCCCTTCGTGCAGGAGGTCGTCTCGGTCGCGACGGCGATCTCGACCTACCATCCCGAGACCGACGTCGCCGTCGAACTCGGCGGCGAGGACGCGAAGATCATCTATTTCCGCGGCGGGCTTGACGAGCGGATGAACGGCGTCTGCGCCGGGGGAACGGGGTCGTTCATCGACCAGATGGCGGCGCTGCTCCAGACCGATGCCGCGGGGCTTGACGAGGCGGCGAAGGACGCCAAGACCGTCTACCCGATCGCCTCGCGCTGCGGCGTGTTCGCCAAGACCGACATTCAGCCGCTCATCAACGACGGCGCGGCGCG
>CAMJDE010000024.1 GCA_946404295.1 uncultured Clostridia bacterium
TCCGTAGTTGTTGCTGCAACGCGAAATGGTGACGGGCAAGCCGTACGTACGGTGATAGGCGAGCGCAAGCAGGTCCGCCGACGCCTTGCTCGTCGAATAGGGGCTCGACGTGTGGATCGGGGTATCCTCATGGAAGAACAGATCGGGGCGGTCGAGCGGCAAATCGCCGTAGACCTCGTCGGTGCCGACCTGATGGAACCGCTCCACGCCGTATTTCCGACACGCGTCCATCAACACCTGCGTGCCGAGGATATTCGTTTCAAGGAAGATGCCGGGGTTCTCGATCGAGCGGTCGACGTGCGACTCGGCGGCGAAGTTCACCACGATCTGCGGCTGTTCCTTCTCAAAGATCGAAAAGATCGCCTCGCGGTCGCGGATATCGGTCTTGTAAAAGGTATAGTTCGGGTTCCCAAGTTCTTCCTTGATGGTGGACGGGTTGGCGGCGTAGGTCAGCGCGTCGACGTTGACGACCCGCCACTCGGGTCTTTCCTTCAGAAGCAATTTGCAGAAGCAGTTGCCGATAAATCCGGCGCCGCCGGTGACGAGGATGGTTTTTGTCATACTTTCAGCGCTCCGATCTCTTTGAGATAGCGTGTGACGGCGTTCTTCCAGTCGGGGAGCGGCGCAAATCCCTTCTCTTTGAGTTTGCTCTTGTCGAGGCGCGAATTGAAGGGACGGCGGGCGACGTTCATCCCGTATTCCGCCGTTGTGACCGGGATCACGTTCATATCGATCCCTGCCTGCCGGAAGACTTCGCAGGCAAGGTCGTACCAACTGATGAAGCCGCCCTCGTTCGTCGCGTGGTAGAAGCCGTAGCGGTCGGTTTCAAGCATATCGCAGAGCAGAACGGAAAGATCGGCGGTGTAGGTCGGGGTCCCGACCTGATCCGCCACGACCCTCACCGTATCCCGGGTCTTCGCGAGGTTCAGCATCGTGCGAATGAAATTTTTTCCGTTCAGACCGAACGCCCAGGCGATGCGGACGACGAAGAACTTTTCGAGACGCGACGAGACGATCCGCTCGCCCTCCAGTTTCGTCTCGGCGTAATAATTCAGCGGTCGGAAGTCGGTTTCGTCGGGCTTCCACGGGGTCGTCCCCTCCCCGCTGAAAACGTAGTCGGTCGAAATATAGACGAACTTGCACCCGAGGTTTTTCGCCTTATCGGTCAAAAACCCCGTCGCGTCGACGTTGATCTTCCGCACCTGTTCGCGATTGCTTTCGTCCTCCGCGCGGTCGACGTCGGTCCAGGCGGCGCAGTGAACGATCGCGTCGGGACGGATCGCGGAAAGGGTGCGATCGACCGCCCCCGGATCGGTGACGTCCAGTTCGACGTAGCGATCCCAGGCGGCGCGTCTGACGAGTTCGTCCTCTCGACGGACGTCGGACCCGACCGTCTCACAGCCACGGCGGGCAAGTTCGTTCACGACGTCGAATCCGAGTTGTCCCCCGACCCCGGTCACGAGCACCGTCATCCGAAGATCGCCCCCGATCTTTTCAAGGTCGGATGCAGTTTGTCCTTCTCGCTCAGAAGCGGCTCGCCGGCGAGCGGCCACGCGATCCCGACGTCGGGATCGTTCCAGAGGATGCCTCCCTCGTCGTCGGGGTGGTAGATCTCGTCGCACTTGTAACAGAAGGTCGCGTATTCGGACAGGACGAGAAAGCCGTGCGCGAACCCGCGCGGGATCATCAGCTGGTTGCCCCGCTCGGCGGTCAGGACCTCGCCGACCCATTTCCCGTAAGTGGAAGAGCCTGCGCGCAGGTCGACGGCTACGTCAAAGACCTCCCCCTCGATCACGCGGACGAGTTTTGCCTGCGGATGCGCTTTCTGAAAATGGAGCCCGCGCAGAACGCCCTTCTTCGAGCGCGATTGGTTGTCCTGCACGAAGCGATAGTCAAGCCCGGCTTCGCGAAAATCGTCCTCGCGGTAGGTCTCGGAAAAATAGCCGCGTTCGTCGCCGTAGCGCTTGGGCTCGACGATCACGACGCCGTCGATCCCGGTTTCGTGAAAGGTAAAATTGCCGACCGTTTTCATATCAGTACTTGATCTTTCCGGCGGCGACGTTGAGCAGATGCCGCCCGTACTCGTTTTTCTCCATCTTTTTTCCGGTCTCAAGAAGAACCTCGCGCCCGATCCAGCCGTTTTTGAACGCGATCTCCTCGGGGCAGCAGACCTTGAGCCCCTGATGCTCTTCCAGGATGCGGACGTAATTCGACGCCTCGACAAGCGACTCGTGCGTGCCGGTGTCGAGCCACGAATACCCCCGTCCGAGCGTCGTGACGTGAAGCCGTTTTTCGGCAAGGTAGAAGTTGTTGAGCGCCGTGATCTCGAGTTCTCCGCGATCGGAAGGAACGATCGTCTTTGCCTTCTCCGACACGCCCTTCGGGTAAAAATAGAGTCCCGTCACGCAATAGTTTGATTTCGGGTTCTTCGGTTTTTCTTCAATGGATAAGGCGTTGCCCTCCGCGTCGAGTTCGACGACGCCGAAACGCTCGGGATCCCGGACGTAGTAACCGAAGATCGTCGCGATCCCCGTTTCGGCGCGACGCACCGAATTGGCGAGATGGTTAATCAACCCCGCGCCGTAGAAGATATTGTCTCCGAGGACCATCGCGCACGGCTCGTCCCCGATGAAGTCCTCGCCGAGCAGAAACGCCTGCGCAAGACCGTCGGGCGAGGGCTGCTCGACGTAGGAAAGCCGGACGCCGAAGCGCGACCCGTCCCCGAGCAGCTGTTCCATACGGGGCAGATCGGCGGGGGTCGATATGACGAGGATATCCCGGATCCCCGCCATCATCAGTACCGACAGCGGATAGTAGATCATCGGTTTGTCGTAGACGGGGAGCAACTGCTTGCTCGTGACGAGGGTCAGAGGGTAAAGCCGCGTGCCGGATCCCCCGGCGAGAATGATGCCTTTCATCGGAACACTCCTTTCCTGCGACCGATGATCGGTCGCCGTCGTCAATCGCGGAAGAAATCGTCGGGGCTGATCCCGTACGCCTCCATCGTCTGCTTGAGAAACAGGTCGTTTTCGCCCCTGCCGACGTTACCCGTTTCGAGCGTTTCGCTCTGGCTTCCGCGCAGGGAGCGCAAATCGACCTTCCAGTTCTTTACGAATACCGCCTTCTTTCCGGCAAGCACTTCCATACACTTGACCCAGAGATCGTCGGCGTTGGTACAGAGGCGCATAAAGGCGTCGGGATCGAGGGCGCGTTCGTCGAGCGACCCGGCGGGATAGAGTTTGCCGCTTCCGCTCGTGCCGACCAGCGAAAAGGACGGACGGCGGACGCTCCGGCATTGGTCGATCCAGAGATTGTAGGGGAGCAGCCCGTCTTGGTCGCGCCGCAAGAGATGCGTCCGGCGGCAGACCACGCAGTCAGGGTACTTTTTATGCGCCCGAACCAGCGTTTTCAGCCAGTTTTTCGGGTAGAAGAGATCGTCGTCGGCGGTGACGACGGCTGCCTCCGGAAACTCCTTCATTGCGTAGTAATATTTCTTATGCGATTTGTAGTTGTGCGCGGGGTCGATCCGATACTCGACGCCGTATTTTTCAAGGTTTTTCATCGCGGGTGTCAGGTCGTTTTCGGTCGTGTCGGAGCCGAGCCAGACGATGATCCGGTCGGGTTTGACGCTCTGGCGGAGCAATCCCCGAAGGCAGAGCGGAAGCGTCGCGAAGCGCGCGGGAAAGGAAGTCAACGAAACGACGATCTGTTCGCTTCGCCCCCCCTTCCGGTTCAAACCGAAACGCGGACGCGACAGTCGGACTGCAAGCGAGGTGAAATACCCGTTGACCGTGTAGATCGCGTGAAAGAACGCCTTGCGCGCGATCTCGCGGATCCCGCCGGCGTCGTAGGCGCGTTTCAGTCGGTTCATCAAAGCCATTCTCAAAGTCTCCCCGCGGTAAAGGTTTTCAGTCGTCCCGGGCGCCGCTTTCGGCGTCGGGCTTTTTGTTCCGGATAAAGAGTGAGACAAGATCCCTCCGATGCAGGATCAGGTACGGGATGAAAAGCAGTCCGTAGACCAGCGCGCCGATGGGAAGCGAGAGGAAGCGTGCGGAGAGGATGAAGCCGACCGAGAGGACCGCTTCGGCGACGAAATCCGGGACCGTCGCCCCTTCCCCGATCACGCGTCCGACGGCGATCTCCGAGAGCACCGAACGGAGCGCGACCATCACGACCGCCGCGACGAGAAGCCCGGTCAGCGAATCGAATACGAAAGCGCAGAGGGCAAACGCCGTCAGGGCGACGGCGATGCAGGAAAGATTGATCGCCAGCATCGTCTTCTCACGCCGATACGCCTTGAGATAGTTGTCGGTCAGGAGCGAGACCTTCGACGCGTAAACGATTACCGGAAGGAGCAATCCGAGGTAAAAGAGGCTCTCCCGGTAAGCGGGCAGCCAACGCGAAAGGATCGCGCAGCCGGGAAAATAGAACAGCAAAGCGAAAAACAGGATCGGCGAGACGCGCCCGCGGATCTCGCGGTACATACCGGGAAGCCGCTCGGGATCGGTGCGCTTGAGCGACGGGAACAACACGACGCTGACCGCCGAAACAAAGGTCAGGAACAGATTCGAGACGCTGAACGCGAACGACACCTTCCCGAAAATGAGTTTGTCCCAACGCCAGTCGACCGTCATCTTTGCCGACCCGATCAGGAAGATCGACGACCAGTTGGCGACCAGAAGCATAAATCCCGCCGAAATATTCCGCCCGATCTCCCGAAAAACCGTACCGAACGGCGGGATCGCGCCGAGATAGAGCCCGCGGTTCCGGATCGCGGCGAACAGCGAACCGACGAGGTCTCCCGCCAATTCGGCGACGCAGTACCAGATAAAGTCGTCGACGCCGAGCAGAAGAAGCGCGACCACCCCGATCCCGTTAACGACCCGCTGGGCGATAATCAGAAAGGCGTAGTTGCCAATGCGGTTGGTAATCTGGAAGGTGTAGGACGTATAGCAGAAGAGGTTTTTGGTGACCGTTCCCGCCGAGAGCAGGACGAGGAGCGCCCCCTCCGCCGTCCCGCGGAAGAACAGCAGCGCGACCGTCGTCCCCACCGCCGCGAGGATCAGGGTGAAGAAAAAGAGAACGCGGTACTGCGAACGGATCAGTTTGAGATCAAGTTCACCGTAGTCGTACTGCGAATAGCGGAGAATGATCCCGTCAAGCAATCCGAAATGGAACAGACCGACGTAGGCGACGTAGAGAACGAAGGTCTGCCAGTTCGCGTATTCGACGGGGGGAATGAACTTCGGGACAAACAGACTGAAGATCAGGCTGACCGACACCGAGACGAGTTGGGCGAAAACCGAAAGGAAAATGCCCCGTCGGATCTTTGCCGCTCCGATCGTGCTCACGATGCGTTCTCCTTTCGTCTTTTTTTCGTTTTGCCGGTCGAAGGGTCAGGCGTCGGCTTCCCCATCGGTCGCCGCGTCGGTCGCTTCGGCGAGCGAGGCGTCCTCTTTTTTCGGTTCTGCAGCCGGACGGAGGAAGGTCGTAAGGTTGTCGTCGGGAGCGGGATGGGACGACAGGAACACGCCCAGCACCGCCCAGACGAACATCTCGTATAAGATAGTAAAGAAGTTGGGTTCGACAAGCCCGTGGACCGCCATCACGATCAAGGTCAGAACGAGAACCCGGCGACCGGGTTTTTCCCGAAGGATCCGGCGTCCGCGATAAATGATCTCCGCAACGATCCCGACGTTGCAGAGCGAACCGACGATCCCGTAAAGGAGAAGCGATTCGAGAAACAGGTTGTGCGTCCGGCTCCAGGCGTGACGGGTGTATTCAATGGTATCGAACCCCTCGTTGACGTTGAGGATTGCGCCGAAAGCGGGATTGCGTCCGATGCTCTTCAGCGAATAGCGGTAGAGCGTGAGACGGGACGAGGTCGCCGCCTCGAAGTTGCCCGAAAAGATCTGCTGGAACCGCGTCCAGATCGGGCGGGTGAGGCGATAGAGGAAGAGGATCTGAGACGAGAGGATCCCGAAAACGACAATCGCCAGAACGGCGGCGACGAGGATCAGGGCGCAGGGTTTCGGATGCCGGATCCAGAGACCGCGGTACCACACCGCGAACACGATGAGAAGAGCGATGAACGCCCCGGTCGACATCGTGAGCAGAAGCGCGAAGACCGAGAGGATGAGGACGCCGATCTCGACCTTGTTTGCCGCGCGAAAAAGCAGGACCGTGATCGAAATGAGCAGGAAGGTCGCGGCGTAGTTCGAGAAGCCGATCCCGGCGAGGACCGCGTTCTTATCGAACCCGGAGCCCAGCCAGATCACGCAGGCGATGATCTGCACCGACACGAAGAATGAAAAGGCGGTCAGCATCCGGCGGAAGAGTTCCCCGCCGTGCCTATAGTTGAAGAAGAAGAGAAAGACGGTTATGGAAAGGAGCGTCATCGACACCTGTACGAGCAGGACGTCGGCACCGACCTCTCCGACCAGCCCCGAAAACGTGAAGATCGACAATCGGACGAGCGGCAGGATCAGGAACACCGGAGCCTTGAAGCGCATCTCCCGGAGCAGAAGCAAAAATCCGCCGACGAAAAGCGGCGCGAATACCGCGATCCCGTCGAAGGGGGTGTGAAAGGCGAGACGCGACGTGACGTGCGGCGAAAACAGCGTCAGCGAAACGTAGGCGAGGATCACGAGAAGTTCCCCCCACGTGCTTGCCGTGCGGGAACGAGCGATCAGTTCTTCTTTCCACCGAGATTTCATAGGATTGCTTTCCTCATCTTTTTCATTTCGCGAACGTCCTCACGGAGGCGTTTCCCGAAAGAACGGTATTCTTTGTGCCGGATGGATTCAAAGGCGAACAGAAGCAGGGCGATCCGCGCCGAAAGCGCAAAGGACGCGCGGCTCGTATCGGTATACCGTTTCAGGTAATAGAGCCCCGATCGAAACGTGTGATAACGGACGAAAGGGCTGACTCCCCCGGTCGATTTGCCTCCCGCGTGGACGACCGTGGCGGCGGGGTCGTAGACCACCTTTTTTCCGTTCTTGCGGAGAGTGGCGCCGAGAATATCTTCTTCGCAATAGAGGAACGGATATTCGTCGAGGTATCCGATTTTCTCGAGCACGTCTGCGCGGATCATAAAACAGCACCCCGACACCATCCCCGCGGGATAAAATTTTTCCCGATAGTCGGAATCGGCGTATTCGTAGGCGCGCACCGCCTTTCGCGGGGCGAGAAACGAGAGTCCCCTGCGCCGGGCGAGAAAGACGCGCGCCGTCAGGATGCCGCGCGTATAACGCTGGATTTCCCCGTCGGGAAGAAGCACGAGCGGTCCCGCGACGGCGCAGTCGGGTTCCGCCAGAAGGCAGGCGGTCAGCCGATCGACGGCGCCCGGTTGAAAGAGAACGTCGGCGTTGGTCGAGAGGATCGGGTCGCAGCCGTCCGCGACGGCGCGGCGGAACCCGAAATTGTTGCCGAAACTGAACCCTCCGTTTTTGCCGCTCTCGAGCACCGTCACATCGTCGGCACCGTCGAACGCCTCCGACAGCGCGTCAAAAGAACCGTCGGGCGAGTCGTTGTCGACGACGTAAATCCGGTAGGGTCCGTCGGTCGTCTTCCGGACGCTCCCGACGCAGTCGAGAACGTCGCGGGGCGTTTTGTAGTTCAGTATCACGATCCCGGTCACAAGGCACCTCTTCCGATGCTCCGAAGGGTCAGTCGGAGCGACGGTTCTTCTCGTATTTTTTCTTTTTCAGCAGTCCGAACCACATATTCCGGCAGGCGAAAAGGAAGGCGACGACGGCGGAGCGTCCGTCGCAGACGCGGAACAGGTCGTAGTGGCTGCGGAGTTTCTTCGAGAGTTTGTCGTGGCTGATGCTGACCTTCCGCACGCGGTAGTGGGCGAGCGTCTCTTTCAAGAGAAGCGCGACGGTTCCCTTCCGGCGGAACAGTTGCAGGCGGATGGCGTAGTCGTTGTTCTTCTTGACGTCCCCGATCTGGATCAGACCGAAGACCCCGGCGTTGTAGACCATCGTCAGCTGCCCGACGTAGTCGTAGCGATACATCTTCTTCCGGTCGACCGTCCGGGGTCCCGAAACGGTGATCCCGAGGGGATTCCCCGTCTCGTCGATCTTGTCGTACTCGGTATAGGAAAGAGGGGCGTTCTTCTCCTTCATAAAGGCGATCTGCTTATCGAGTTTGTCGGGCGTCCAGAGATCGTCCGAATCGAGAAAAGCGATCCATTCGCCCCTCGCCTCGCGGAGCGCGCGGTTGCGTGAAAGAGCCGCTCCGACGTTGGTTTCGTTCTTGAAATAGCGGATGCGTTCGTCGCCAAACGACGCCACGACGGCGTCGGTGTCGTCGGTCGAGCAGTCGTCGACGATCAGGAGTTCCAGATTCTCGTAGGTCTGCGCAAGGACCGATCGAATCGACTCCGCAATAAACGGGGCGGTGTTCCAGGACGGCATCACGACCGAAACGAGTCCGTCAATCATGTTTGTCTTCGCTTTCTGTCTTTTCGTTCTTCTTGCCTTCGCCCCCACCGAGGGCGGCAAACAGCGTTTTCGCGAGGATTCCGAGGTCGTGCGCGACCCCGACGCGGGAGAGTTCCTCGAGATTGTATTTCATCTTTTCGGGCAGGATCTTCCGGAGATAGACTTCGTCGGCGTTCTCCGCCGATTCCAACAGTTCCGCCTCGTCCTTGAAGCGGATGCTCGCAAGCCCCGTCACCCCCGCCGGCATCAGGAGAGTCGCCGTCATCTCGGGGGTGTAGGCGGCAACGTACTCGGGTACCTCCGGGCGCGTCCCGACGAGGGTCATTTTCCCTTCGAGGACGTCGATCAGCTGGCTGATCTCGTCGAGTCGGAAGCGGCGGATAAACCGACCGACCCGCGTGACGCGGGGATCGTCCTTCACCGTGACGGACGCGCCGGGATCGGTGCGGACCTTCATCGAGCGGAATTTGTGGATGCGGAAGGGGCGCCCGTACCTCGTCACGCGCGTCTGCCGAAAGAAGACCGGTCCCCGGCTGTCCAATTTGATCGCGACGGCAAGGAGCAGGAAAAGCGGCAGGAGCAGAATCAACAGAACGAGCGACAAAAGAACGTCGAACGCCCGCTTCAAGAACCGACCGACCCGCTTTCGGCGAAGGGCGTCGTAATAGGGACGCACCTCGGGTGTCCGCATCGCAACGGGCAGGTCCTCCCAGCGTTTCATCCGACCGTCTCTCCGAGGATCTTCCCGTAACGGTCGATCACATAGTCGATCATCTCGTCGGTCAGGCAGGTGTGGAGCGGAAGGGTGATTTCGTTCTGGTACTGGGCAAAGGCGTTCGGGAAATCCTTGACGTCAAAGCCGAGGTCGCGGTAGGCGCTCAGCATCGGGAGCGGCTTGTAATGCACGTTGGAAGACACGCCCGCCTCGCCGAGTTTTGTGATGATCTCGCGGCGCAGTTCGTCCCCGATCGGGTTTCCGTTCGAGTCGAATACCCGCGTGATATAGAGATGTCCCGAAGACGAATGGTCCGGCGTGTAGTGGTCGAGCGTCCGGACCCCGAGCGGGCGGAACGCCGCGTCGTAACGCGAAATGATCTCGCGGCGGCGCGCGAGCATACCGGGATACCGACGGAATTGCGCCAGTCCGATCGAAGCCATAATGTCGGTCATATTGCACTTATACCACGGAGCGACGACGTCGTACTCCCAGGTACCGGGACCGACCTTGTTGAACGCGTCCTTGCTCTGCCCGTGCAGCGAGAGCAGCTGCAGGGTGTGGTAGATCTCTTCGCTGTCGATCCCCTTGATCGGTCTCCAGGTGAGACAGCCTCCCTCCCCTGTCGTAAAGTTCTTCACGGCATGGAAAGAGAAGGACGAGAAATCGGCGACGTTGCCGACCCGTCTGCCGTGCCATTCGGCACCGAAGGCGTGGGCGGTATCCGCCGCGACGGCGATTCTGCCGATCGCCTCCTGGATCGGGGTCGAGGGGCGGAACAGGCTCTTTTTCGCTTCGACGACGGAAAACAGGGCGTCGTAGTCGCAGGGTACGCCGCCGAGGTCAACCGGGATGATTGCCTTGGTCTTTTCGGTAATCGCATCCGCGACGGCGCCGTAGTCTGCTTCAAGCCGATCCTTCTGCACGTCGACGATCTTCAGAGTCGCGCCGACGTGACACACGACCGACGCCGATGCGGTGTAGGTGTAGGCGGGAACGATGACCTCGTCCCCGGGACCGATCCCGAGAATGCGAAGCGCCATCTCGGCGCAGGCGGTCTGGCTGTTCAGCGCGACGCAACGCGGCAAGCCGCCCTCGGTCTCTCCGGTACCGATCCAGGCGGCGATTTCTTTTTCGAGTTTTTTGGTTTTCGGTCCGGTCGTGATCCAACCGGAGCGGAGCGTGTCGGCGACCTCGTTGATCTCGTCCTCTCCCACGTCGGGCGGGGAGAAGGGGACTTCAAACGTATTCTCGCGAGGATCGTTCTCAAGGGGATAGTTCATAGTTGCTCCTTTTTCCGCCGGACTGCGGCGGAAGGGTCGATCATTTTCGCGGTTTTGTGATTAGCCCATACGGATTCATATTAGCATATTGTGACGAAAAAGTCAATATTATTCATACAATAGAATGCGCGCACGCGTAGAAAAAATCAGTCGAAAAGTCCGTATTTTTGTTTGAGACGGTCGGTTTTGCGAAGGATCGGGCGGGTGAGGACCAAAAGGAACAGGACGTTTGAGACGGCGTAGAGGACGGTGAACGGGAGCCCCGGGGCGAGGAAGGTCAGGTACGCCGCGGGGAGCAGGGTCCCGGTCGCGGCGACCGTCGTCCAGAGGTCGGTGAGCGCCGAAAAGAGGACGCCGCCGAGCACGCCGAGAAAACCGAGGAGAAGCGGGTTTTTCCGCAGACGCGAACGCGAAAAGAGCCCGGCAAGGAAGCCGACCGCACCCCACGCGAACATCTGGAACGCCGTCCAGGGTCCCTGCCCGAAGAAGAAGTTGGAGAGCAGCGCCGTCGCCGCGCCGGTCATAAACCCGGCGAGGGGACCGAAGGAGAGCCCCGTCAGGATCACGACGGCGGAGACCGGTTTGAAGCCGGGGAGCGGAGCGAAGAGCACGCGCCCGACGACCGAGATCCCGGTCATCACGGCGATCGCGGCGAGTTCGCGCGCCCCGCTGCGCCGCCACTCAAAGATAATCAGGGCGGGGAGCGTCAGAAGGAACGCGAGAAGCGGAAAGGCGAGCCGATATTGCCCCCGAAACCATAAAAACGCGTCGAAAAGGGCGAGAACCCCCCCGAGAGAAAGCAAAAAGACGCGGGTACGGGTCGACGTCATCCGATCTCCCCCTTTCGTCCGGCGAGGGTGGAGACGACCTCTTCCGGGGTGAGGCAGAGCGGAAGAAGGTCGCGCGTCAGCCGCACCGCCTGCGTGGTGTAGAAGCGGTTGGAGGAAAAGAACGACCGGGTATCGGCGCCCCCCGTAAGGCGCGCGTTGAAGAAAGCGGCGCAGCGGTCGGAGACCGCGGCGGCAAAACCGAGATCGTGGGTCGCGAAGAGGATCGCGCGTCCCTTTGCCGCCAATTCGCGGAGGATCGCGGCGAGTTCCTCTTTTGCCGTCGGGTCGAGCCCAACCGTCGGTTCGTCGAGAAGCAGGACGCGCGGCGAGAGCAGGAGCAGTTTGGCGAGCGCGAGCCGGGTCTGTTCCCCGCCGCTGATATCGTACGGGTGCGCGTCGAGCAGTCCCCCGAGCGAGAGCCTTTCGGCGACGCGCCCGATCGCCTCCTCCCCGTCGGGGAGAGCGCGAGCCGTCTCTTCGAGTTCCTCCTTCACGCTGTCGCGGGCGAAGAGGAGCGCGGGGTTCTGCGGAAGGTAGCAGATCGCCCCCCGTCCGGTCCGGGGCGTTCCCTTTTTGCCGTCGTAGCGGACGGCGCCGGCGACGGGGCGCAGGATGCCCGCGAGCAGTTTGATCAGCGTGGTCTTTCCAGCACCGTTCGGACCGACGACCGAGAGGATCTCGCCCGCGTGCAGCGTGCAGGCGACGTCGCGCACGACGTCGGGTTCGTTTCTGCCGTAGCGGAACCAGACCCCATTCGCCGAGAGCACGGGGGCGCCGTCTTTTCGGGGCTCGGGGTCGGGCTCGTCCGAGGGGATCGGCTCGCCCGGAAGCGTCGCGAGGCGCGCGCGTCCGTCCCGCACTGAAAGCGGGAGATCCTCGGTCTCCCCCGCGAGGCGGAAGACCCGCGGCACGGTCGGAAGGAAGGCGAGCGCCGTTTCGTCCGCCGTCGCGGCGAAGTCGGCGGGCGGCAGGACCGAGACGACTTTCCCCCCCTCCATATACGCGACGCGGTCGACCGACGAAAAGAGTTCCTCGGTATCGTGACCCGCGAGGATCACCGTCACGCCCGCCTCTTCGTTGACGCGGCGGATCGCCGAGAGAAAGCGGAGTTTCGCCGGGGGATCGAGCCGCGTGACCGGCTCGTCGAAGAGCAGGACGCGCGGGCGCAGGGCAAGGGCGGCGGCGAGGTTGACGAGTTGTTTTTCCCCGCCCGAGAGTTCGGCGATCTTCTTCGGAGCAAGGTGCGAGACGCCGAGAAAATCCGCCGCCTCGGCGACCCGACCCGGGATCAGCGACCCCTCGACCCCGACGGCTTCGAGCCCGAAAGCGATCTCGGCAAACACCGTGTCGCAGACCGCCTGACGCTCGGGATCCTGCCCGACGAAACCGATCTCGGTCGCGGCGTCGCGGGGCGAAAGTTCCCCGATCGGCGTGCCGCCGAGCGTGACCGTCCCCGTCCGCTTTCCGTGGGGGGCGAGCGCGGGTTTGAGGGAACGCAGAAGCGTGGTTTTCCCGCATCCGCTCCGCCCGACGACGAGCAGGAACTCCCCCTCTCCGACCGAGAGCGAACACCCGGCGAGGGCGGGGGTCGACGACCCGTTATAGGTAAAGGTCAGATCCGTGACCGTAAGATATGCCATTTCAGCGTTTCCTTTCCTTCGAGGATGATCGGCAAAAGGGCGACGAGCGCGCCCGCGGCGAACGCGAGAGCGAGCGGAAGATCGGGGACGAGCGCGGTCTCGTCAAACGGGTACCAGTTCCAGTCGCCCCGCCCCGAGAAGAGCGGATAGAGCGCCGGGACGAGCAGAAGGACGAGCAAAACCGAGAGAACGACGTCGCGCACGGCGCGCTTTTCACCCGCGGCGTGCGTCGGACCGGGCAGCCCGTAGCCCCGCGCCCGCATCCCGTCCGCCTGATCCATCGATCCCTCGAGCATCAGGGTCGTCAGGATCGAAAGGTCCGAGAGCCGCGCCCGGATCTTTCCGAGCCCGCCGCTCTCGTCGGCGACGCCGAGCGCCGCGCGCGCCTCGGTGATCTCGCGGTAACGGAGACGGAAGCGCGGCAGGAACCCGACAGCCATCCGGAGCAGCA
>CAMJDE010000025.1 GCA_946404295.1 uncultured Clostridia bacterium
CACGGAACGCTCGACAAGGTGCTCCACGTCGAATTGCAGGACTACTCGCTCGACGCGGTTAAGATGATCCTCGCTACCGGCGGCACGTTCAAACACGCCGCCCCCGCCCCCCGGAAAAAGTAAAAACCGAAAAAACGAAACGGCGAGGCGCCCGAGAGATCGGGCGCCCTGCTTGCAAAAACGGGGAACGGGAACGCGTCGGCGCCGGGGAGCGCCGCTTTTTCTCCGCCTGCTGCCGTTTTCGCCCCCTTTTCGCTTCGCTTTTTCCTTTTTTTAAAAAAACACTTGCAAAACCGTCCCCGATATGCTATACTATTCCTCGCTTGGGGCATTAGCGCAGCTGGGAGCGCACAACACTGGCAGTGTTGGGGTCAGGGGTTCGAATCCCCTATGCTCCACCAAGAACGGGGCGTCTCGTCATTCGACGAGGCGCCCCGTTCTTCGTGTCGCCAGGTTTCGAACCCCTCGAGTTTTCGCCGCGGAGCGGCGAAAACTCTCATTTCACGCCATCCTATTCGGCTGCCCTTTCTCCAATGCTGGGCGTGAAATGGGGAGTAGCGCGTCCCGCCCGAGGGATGCGCGTCGAATCCCCTATGCTCCACCAAAGGGAACCTGTGCGAACTTTTCGGAGTTCGCACTGTTCTTTTCTTTCGACTTCTTCGGTTTGATCGTCAAAAGATGAAAGGTAGAAACAGGACGAAATGCCTGGCATAATTGCCGGGCATTTTTGTTTTATAGAATGGTCCGAATATTTGCTTTTCGTCGTGGCTATCGTAGCACAGTAAAAATCGGAAGTAAACGGGAAAAAACTATCGCTGAAAACTTAAAAGAAACAGAGAGTCAGGCTTGACAAAAGTCCGGCTCTCTTCTCTTTTACGCAATAGTTTTTTCTTGTCCGCTGACTTCCGGGATTGCGATAACGAGGAAACAGACGACTGCTTTTTCCGGTGCTACTGTGCCCCTGCCGAAAAGGCAAATAAAATATTTGGAGGTAAAACCAAATGAAAAAAGTACATTGGTCGTACGTTTTTTGCCGAAAAAGAGAACAAAAGGATACTTTGCCGGAGCGCCGTTGCTTTTGCGGGCGCTCCGAAAAACAAAAAAAGAAGGGAACCCCGGGGGGTTCCCTTTTCAGGTTGTTCGGTTTACTGCCCGATTTTGAGCAGGATCGGCATCATGGGGCGCACCGGCGTTTTCAGCGTGCAGACGCCGTTTGCAAACGCGTAGTGCGCCGGACGGAAACGCCCATCGCTATGCAGCAGCGAAACCGATTTCGGCGCCGTTTCAAGATGCAGGGAGAGCGTCTCCGCGCAGTCGAGACCGAGCGGGTACGCCGCCGCGAAGAGCGAACCGTCCGGAAGATACCCGGCGCGGAAACAGATCTCGGCGTCGCCCATGGCGTAGACCGGCAAAACGCCCGCCCGTTGGAAGAGCGCGATCAGTTGCCCCTTGCGGGTTTCGTTCAGAAACGCGAAACCCTCGGTGTACTTGAACTCGGCGTGAGAAGAACCGCAGAACACGACCGACAGTCCCTCTTTTCGTTCAAGCACCGTAACGGCGGGAGAAAGGATCTTCGCCCGGTTCTTCTCTTCCGCGTAGTTGTAGGACAAAATTTCGACGGCGCGATTCGTAACGGTCAGTTTTTTCGGATTCTTCTGTGCGGTACAGGCGGTCTGCCCCTCGAGGTCGAAGCACTCGCCCGAGATGCGCGCGTCGTTTTCGGACACGCCCACGCCGAGCAGGTCGCCGTAGCCGCGCTTCACCAGCGCCGCGGCGCTCTCGCCGTCGACGAAGACCGAGCCTGCAAACGCCTCTTTGATCTTCTCGTCGGGAAGATCCGCGGCAAGCCCGCCTTCGAGAAAGGTCGCGCCCGAAAAGGTCTCCGAGAAATAGAACGGCAGTCCCATGCGCTCGAGGTTCTCGGTCACGAGGAAGTTGTTATGCCATCTGCTCCCGTAGCGTTCGGCGCGAAAATCGAAATGCTCCTGCTCGATAAACGCGCTGTTGATCCCGATCCAGCGGATCTTGCCGGCGAGTTTTGCGGCGCGCTCGTAGAGACGGACGTTTTCGGAAAGGATCTTGCGGAACGCCCTGCCGGACTCCGGTTCATACGCCGCGAAGCGCGTCAGCCAGTGCTTTGCGCCGCAGAGACCTTCGAGCAGAGAGGCGACGTAGTGGGCGTGCAGTTGCGCCGCGCTTTTGGCGTAGCGGTTGTAGGGAATGGTATCGGTCTCTGCAAGCACGTATTGGATCCCGTGCTTTTTGAGCCGTGCGGAGCAGATCGCCGCCTGCCGCATCCCGTCGCTGAATTCGCGGTCTGTGACGGGGGCGTACGAGCCGTTCGGGGCGCGCACGACGGTCGGGTTGTTCTTGCCCGCGAAGATCGGGTTGGTATAGACGACCGAGTCGCAAAAGTGCCCCGACGTGCAGTTGATCCCCTGAATGGTCGGATCGATCTCGTCGATCGCCGCCCGGAACGCCTTCGCCGCCTTGATCAGTGTGTCGCGCTGAATCTCTTCGTAGAGGAGCGTGATCGGATCGCAGAAGGGCGCCGCCAGGATCGCCTCGCGCAGTTGATCCCGGGAATAGTTCGTCCCGGCGCGGCGGTTGAACTCGGCGACGTGGTAGGGGCAGACGCAGCCCTTACCCGGTCGGACGATCATGCGGAAATCGTCGTCGAGCATGATCGCGGCGGGTCTCTCCTTCGCGATCGTGCGGAGAACGTCGCAGAAATGCGAAAGAAAACGCGGATCTTCCGGGCAATAGACCGGCTCGGCTTTCCCGTCGATCAGATTCTCGTACTGCGTGAATGGTGCGAGCGTCAGGTCGTAGCCGTGCCCGAGCGACGCCTGCACCAGGATCCCCGCGGGAACCCCCTCTTTTTCGAGCGCCTCGCGGTACCGGGCGAAGGTCTGCGCCGCCGGTCCGACCTTGTCCCACACCGGATCCCCTTCCGGGACCAGTACCATTTCAAAGAGGGGCATCGTGATAACGCCTCTCTTATGAAGATCGACGATATCCGCGCACCGTTCGGCGAAATGATCGTCTTTTAAGGGAGTAACGGAATAGGAATACAGCATCTCTTTCTCCTTTGGGAAATCGCTCGAACGCCGCGCGTTCCCGTTCTGTCGTGACCTTACCGCGCGTCAGTTTGCGCGGTATGCGTCGACCTTGCCCGCCAAGAACCTGGCGCGGTCCGCCATAAAGCGAGCGACGCTGGGATAGAACTCTTTTTCAAAAGGAATGAAGGTGTTGTCGGATTCAAGCGTAAAGTCGCCCTTATAGTCGATCTCGCCGAGCGCGCGGCAGACCTCGTCCCACTTGATCTTGCCGAGCCCGGGCAGCAGGTGCAGATCGTTCACGTAGTCGACGTCGTGGACGTGCAGGGCGCCGAGGCGGTCGTGACCGAGGATCCGGATCGCGTCCTCGGGCTCGCGGTTGCAGAGCGGCACGTGTCCGATATCGAGGCAGATCGTGTAATGGTCGGGATCGTCAAGCGCGTCGTAAAGGGCGGCAAGTTCCTTCGGATCGGCGCAGATATCGTCGACGATCCGGTGGCAGACGGGGTGGTACTGCCACATATTCTCGATCGCGACCTTGACGCCGTACTCCTTGATCAGCGGCAGAAGACTGCGGTAGAACGACACGTTGAGATCAAAGATCTCCTTCTCGTGCCCGTAGTAGCGTCCCGGCTGCAACGGGTGAACGATCATCTGTTTCACACCGAACTTGGCAACGAACGCGAACACCCGCCAAAATTCCGGCTGGATCTTCGTCGTGAACTTCTGATACCCGAAGGGGGCGTGCGCCTGATTGAAAACGACGCTGAAGCGCTTTCCGATCCCGAGTGCCTCTTTGGCTTCCTCGTCGGTCGGCAGTTCGGAGAGATCCGCGACGTCGAGCGAAAGGTCGAGCGCGGGATAGCCCGCCTCACAGAGCAGTTCGATCCCCCGTGCGAAGCCGAAAGCGGAAACGGGGCGTTGCGTTTGCGTTGCAAAAAGCATGATGGTTTTCTCCTGTCGTAGTCTTTTTTTCGTACATCATTGTATCACAAAAGCGTTCGGTTTTCAAGGAAAAAGCAGAAATACTTTTCGCACACGGGCGCATTCCTTTCTTGCCTTTTTCCTCTCCCTATTGTAGCATCGCCGGTCATGCGCGGCTTATCAAATCGGACGCATTTTTTACAATTTCGGTGCAATCGTTGCGATTCGGCTCAAAAATTGTTATAATGGTGTTCGGAAAGGGGGACGCGAATGAAAAACGAGGTCGTTTACGGGATCACGAAACTGAAAAGCGAAAAGGAAATTGCAAAAGGAACTACACCATTAAAAAGATTCAGCAACGTTACATTGATTCACGGTGATTTCTACACGTTTGATTTTTCCGAAAAATATGATGTGATCTATTCCTCATTAACCTTTATGCATTTTAATAACAAAGCCGATACGATTGAAAAAATCTATTCGTTGCTAAATCCCGGCGGTAACTTTGTTTTATCAATCGACAAAAGCAAGAATAAGTATATTGAATGCAATGGAAGAACTATTGAGATATATCCTGATGATCCGGAAACAACAAAAACGCACTTGCACAATGCGAAATTTGTTGTTGAAAGCGTGATAGAAACAGAAGCCGCTTATTTGTTTTCGGCAAAAAAATGATTCTGTGGTGTACTTTTTGGTGTTCTTAGCTCGGTTTTGTACCTTTTGGTAGTTCTTAGACAAAAGAGAGCGTGCACGAACTCGTGCACGCTCTCTTTTGACGTCGCTCCGGGTTATTCGAACCCCTTTTATTTGCGTCGCGGAGCGCCGCAAATAAACAAATCTCGCCATCCAATACGGTTGCCCTTTTCTCTTCGTCAGGCGAGATTTGGCGGGTAGCGCCGCACGCGGGCATCCTGTCCCCGTCGCATAGTCGTTCGTGGCGTGCGGCACAGCCACCCGCCCCGTACTCCTTGCTTTGGGTGACACCGATTGTGAAAACAGTCCACCGGACTGTTTTCACGTCACTAACGTCGAGTCTCGTATGCACCACACCATTGGTTCTTTTTTCCCTGAGGTCCTTTATATCGAAAAAAGCAAAGCGAACTTTTGAAATATCGTAAAGTTCTTGACAAAACGGAAAGGATCGAGTAAAATAAAGTATGGTTTATAAAAATCAGGAGGAACAAGATGTATTATAGAAGACAGATGGAAAAGGCGATCCTGAAAGCGTCCGAGGAATTCCCCGTCATAATGGTTTGCGGACAAAGGCAAGTCGGCAAATCAACGATGCTCCGTCAGTTGTCTGAAAACGACAGGACCTACGTGACCTTCGACGACGCAAAGGCGAGGAACCTTGCGAAAAAAGATCCCGCGCTCTTTTTCGAGACGTACGGATACAAACTCTTCATAGACGAATTTCAGTACGTCCCCGAAATCCTCTCCGAGATCAAACGGATCGTAGATGAGAAAACCTACTCCGGAGAAAAAGTCAACGGGACGTTCTGGCTCAGCGGATCGCAGAAGTTCGTTATGATGAAGCACGTCACGGAATCCCTTGCGGGGAGAGTCGCCGTGTTCAATCTGCTTCCGCTGTCCCAGAGAGAGATAGACGGCAACGTTGACGAACCGTTCCGCCCGGACGTTGAAAGCATCCGCGAAAGATCGAAGACGGACCGGACGACAAGCGAGGTTTTTGAACTGATATTCAGGGGCGGAATGCCGAGGATCGTCTCTGACGGCGTTGACAGGGATCTCTATTTTTCCTCCTATATGGACACCTATATTGAAAGAGATATCAGTCGGATCGAAAACATCGGAAAATTGGATGAATTCCGGGATTTTGTGACCTATATGGCGGCGAATACGGCGCAGGAGCTGAAATACGATTCCATCTCAAAAGCGATCGGCGTTTCGGCGCCGACGGTAAAAGAGTGGGTATCCGTTCTGGAACGTTCGGGGATCATCTATATTTTGCGGACGTATTCGCCGAACTTCTCCAAGCGGCTGGTGAAAACTCCGAAATGTTATTTCATTGATACCGGTTTGGCGGCGTATCTCACTTCCTGGCCGACGCCCGAAACTCTGATGAACGGGAACGCGGCAGGCGCTTTCTTCGAGACCTACGTGGTAGGCGAGCTCCTCAAAGGATACGCCAACGCCGCTCGGGATCCGAGATTGTTCTATTACAGAGACGTCGACAAAAAGGAAATCGATCTTCTGATGGAGGAGGGAGACGCCGTTTATCCGTTGGAGATTAAAAAAGGCAAGAACCCGTCGGACGCCGGCAGGAACTTCTCGGTTCTCGAAAAATTCAAAAAGACGGTCAAACCGGGATTGATTCTCTGTATGGCAGACGAGCTTTTCCCCGTTTCCAGGGATTTGTGGTATTGTCCGATCTCATTGATTTGATGCATCACACGGAGGAAAACATGGAACACTATTATTTGTGCCCGAAATGCAGATCAAAAACTCTGTTGCCGAAATGCAATATCTGCGGATATGAAATCCCTTATATTAACTCGATCTACCGATTCTGCAACGACGTTTCCATAAACCTTGAAGGAGACAAACAGTACGTCGGTTACGATAACATCGGGGACGATTTTGACCCCGCGGTTGCGTGTTGCGACGAAAAAAACGACGAGCGTTCCGGCGTATACGCCGCTTGTGCGGACGTGATCGCGAAGAAGTACGGCACGGAAATCAGCGTCCTCGATCTTGGCGCCGGCTTGGGCGCTGCTTCCATCCCTCTTGCAAAAAACGGGATCTATACGATCGCCGCAGATATATCGGCTGTTATGTTGAGCACTGCCGCAAAGCGCGCAAACGGTCGGTACGACAATCTCATTCTCGCAGAGATGAACGCCTACGACATTATGCTTCCCGATGAAAGCATCGACGTCGTCGTTGAGATCGATATGCTGCATCTCGTCAATGAACCCGAACCGGTTGTTAAAGAAATATCCCGCGTGCTGAAGCCGGGAGGGAAACTGATACGCTTCGCGTCTCTCCCTTTGGCTTTGAGCAAAGAAGAAACCGAGCAAAACGAATACTTCAATAAGGTTCTGTCCGATATCAGAGATCATTATTTCCATTATCTCGAAAGTCATCATTATCCGATCGTTGCGTTTCACGTTGATTACCAGACGGTGCTTCTGCAGTATTTTAAGTCGCCCTACAATCAACTCGCGCAAGGATTTGAGGAAAAAATCAACGAAAAAATGAGAATCAAAACGCACCGAATGAAAACGGGTGCGTATTCCTTCCTGCAAAGAACGCCGAAGGAATTGATAGACGCGGCGTGGAAAGATACGGACGGGTACGCTCGCGAAAAGTACGGCGACGACTATGCGGAAATACAAGATTTTTCAAGATGCGGCGCTGTTTTAGACGTCTATACCGTTAAGAAATAAAAGCAGTCTCGATAAGGGAACTCCCTGTCGAGGCATTCTCATCAATACTATTACGCCACGCCCGCTTCCGGAGACAAACTTATTATTTCCCCATGATTTATTCGGTTCGACGAAGAAGAAAAAATGGATTTGTAACCCTCTGTTTTCAACTTGCTACGCATAGTTCCCACCGTAAGGAAACGGCACGAACACCAAAATGTGTTCGTGCCGTTTCCTTACGGTCTGCTCCGTCGACCTCAAACTCGTCTTATTTGCGTCGCGGAGCGGCGCGTCGAATCCCCTATGCTCCGCTCCGTTGATATCTTTAATCATTCCTTTTTCAAGTTACAAAACGGGTTCGTTTTTGTTTTTCGTTCTTCGGCGGTTTGCGGCGGATCCGCGCGGTCGGGTTACGGGGGAGAAAAGACGGTCAGAGGGGGTAGTCGATCGGTTGGCGTTTGCGGTAGACGGCGTAGCGGGTGAAGCCGAGCGCAAAGAGCCTCTTTCGGGCTTCCTCAAAGCCGGCGCCGACCCGTCCGGCCGCGTGCGCGTCGCTTCCGAACGTGATCCGCTTTCCGCCGAGATCGCGGTAGAGCGAGAGGATCGGTTCGTCGGGCATCATCATTCCGCCCGGCGCGGTGTCCGAGAGCCCCGAGGTGTTGACTTCAAGCGACCGTCCGCTCCGGATCACGGCGGAGAGGATCGCGGCGATCGCGTCGCGGTGGCGGACGAGGTCGACCCTCCGGCGGTACTTTCCGACGAGGTAGCGAAGCGGGCAGGTCAGGTGGGCGAGGACGTCGAAATCGTTTTTTTCCGCCATCGTCAGCAGAAGCGACAGATAGTGCGCAAACAGCCCGTCGATCTCTCCGTCGCTCCAACTCTCCCCGAAATCACAGCGCGAGTAGGCGTCGTTCAGTTTCCCGAACGACAGACAATGGACCGACCCGATCACGAGATCGTAGTCGGAAAGCGAGAGGATCGCCCGCCCGCCGTCCGGGTCCGCGAAATAATCCCCGATCTCCACCCCGCGCGCGACCGACAGGTCGGGATAGCGGTCCTGCGCTTCGCCCGCCTCCAGGACCGAGCGGGCGATCCTCTCGCGCGTTTCGGCGGGATCGACCCCGAACAGATCGGCGTGGTCGGTGATCGCGACGCCCGAAAGCCCCCGCGCCCGCGCGGCGCGGCAGATCGCGTCGACGCTTTCCCTCGAATCGTGCGAACAATGCGTGTGCAGATGCTGATCGTATGCGATCATACGGGTCTTTCCCCCTTTCTTTCAAGAGAGGCGCCGATCATTTCCCGTCCGGGGCAAGAAACGCCTTACCCACGTTGTAGCCGATCTCGAGTTGATCCGCCTGGTTCCAATGCCATTGATCCGACCCGAGTCCGTCGGTGTTCACCTTACCGGTACTCTCGTCGTATCTCGAGATCGCGTATTGAGAATTGTCCACCACGCGGCAGTTCGTCACGGAGTCCGGGAGTTTTTTCTGCATCGCGATAAACGCCAGATTGACGCTCTCCGCTCTCGGATATTCCAGGTTCTGCGTCTGCGAGATCGTGCCGACGACGATCGGCATTTCGGCGGCTCCCCGATCGTCTCCCCCCGTCATCCCCTGCAGGATCTTCGCAACGTCGCGGCGGATATCGGACGCAAAATACGGAAACGCCACGGCGTATTCATCCGGCTCGCGGCGGTCGTTTTCGCCCTGCATCCAGTAAAGTCCCTTGATATTGACGTTGGTATAGCCCATAGCGCGCAGCGAGATCAAGCGATCTTTGATCACCTCTAAAAGCTCGCGATAGAGCGCGCCGGTCATACTCGCTCTGTATTCCGAATATTTGAAACCCAGTTTCTTCATGGCGTAGGTCGGCGGGACCCACGTGCCGTACTTGCTGCTGGGACCCGTGGCGTCGGTCACTTTGGTGATCAGACTTGTCCCGCCGTGACCGTATTTGATAATACCGGCGGTTTTGCCGCTCGTTTCGTTGTAAACTTCGGCAAGCGCTTTCGCCATGCCGGCTTCCGGTCCCATCTTTCCGCCGACCCCGAGCCCCAGTTTCGTCTTGCACCACGCGAAATCCTGACTGTCGTAAGAGTCCGCCGTATCCCAACGGACTTTACCCGCGAAAAGAACGTTCGGGAAACCGGTTTTGAGTTCTGGGGCAAATTCGTACGCCGCGGCTTTGTCCACGACGGTCGAGAATCCGACGGCGTTTGACTGTCCCGCGACAAGATAAATGTCGATCACGTTTTCCTCGCTGTAAAAAAGTGTTTTCGTTTTACTTTCGTCGTCCGGCGCCGACGTGGGCTCCGGGACTTTGCTCTCTTCCGTTTGCGGTTGGGTCTGCTGCTCGGTCTGCCGTTCGGTCTGCTGCTCTTCCGGTCCCCTCGCCGTGCAGGAAACGAGTGCAAGCAACGAGAACGCCGCGAGCAACGCCGCAAGTGTCCGTTTCATCGTCCTTCTCCTTTCGGGCGACCGTTTTTCCGCGTCTTGCTTACAGTATAGCATTTTTTTCGCACGATTTCTATAAAATTTGTGCCCGATTGTATTATTTTTTTGTCGCGGAAAAAGGGGCGCCCCCGCCCGGGCGCGGAGCGCGAGACGGGGGGCGGTTTCAAATATTCGTCGTTTCCCGCCGTTTTTCGGAGCGCAGGATCAGGCAAGCGGGCGAGCGCGGCGACGGCGTCGGAGCCCGAGACGCAGGAGGCGTGTTCCTTGACGTACGAGAGGGTCGCTCCCGCGGGCGCGCCTTCGCGTTTCAAAAAAACAAAAAGAGTTTTCAAAATCCGCAAAAGGGAATTGCAAAAGCAAGGAAAAAATGGTATAATGTCATTCAAAGTATTTTTTCGCGTTGACACGCGAACGGGATACCGGATTGTCGAACGGAAAACCGTGCTCATCCGAGAACGGTCTTGAACGAAAAAAGCGATCGGAGGAACAGAAAAGAGGAAATGGACGGGTTCATCATCAGCGACGTTTTGACAGCTATGCAGGCAATGCAGAGACGGGAACTGAAGGTTTTTTATCAGCCGAAGATCGACGCCACGACAGGTCGGTTGAAGAGTGCCGAAGCCCTGATCCGTTGGGTCAGGGAGGACGGAACCGTGATCCTGCCGCACCAGTTTTTGCCGGCGATGGAGCAGACCGGCGCCGTCGCCATGCTGGATTGGTACGTGGTCGAGACGGTCTGCCGTTTTCTCGAACGTCTGCAGGCGCTGAAAATCGAGCAGATGCCGATCTCGGTCAACTTCTCGCGCTGGCATCTTCACGAAGAGGATATGCCGAAGCATCTTGCCGAGATCGTGGATTCCCACGGAATCGACCACCGTCTGATCGTGGTGGAGATCACGGAATCCGCCATGGCGCAGGAAGAAGAACTGATGCGGGAAACCGTTACGGGGCTGCGCGAAAACGGATTTGAGTTTTCGATTGACGATTTCGGCAGCGGGCTTTCCTCGCTCAGTCTGGTCGCCGACACCGCCCCGGACGAGATCAAGATCGACCGCGCTCTTCTGAAGAAGAATTGCGAGAACGAACGGGAACGCGTCATTCTCGAGAGCATTTTCCTCTTTGCCAACCGACTGAACATCCGGACCGTCGCGGAGGGCGTGGAGACCAAGGAACAGTACGGCTTTCTCCGTACCTGCAACTGCAATCTGATCCAGGGGTTCTATTTTGCCCACCCGATGCCCGAGGACGACTTCGTGCGTTATCTGACCGATCTGGTCGCGACGGCGGAGGAAGAGGACATTCTGCTGATCCAGAACGAAACCGGAGCCATGCAGATCCTGCTGCAAGCGGTCTATCGGCGGTATCCGCTGATCATTTACGGCAACCTGACCAAGAACAGTTTTTATATGATGACCTACGAAAACTTCACGTCGAAAAGCTGCCCGTCCACCGGCACGATGGACGACCTGATCGAACACGGAACAGAGACCATGCACCCGGAGGACCGGGCGCGTTGGAACGCGATGTTCTGCCGCGAAAACCAACTCAAACTGCACCGGGAGGGAAAGCAGGAGTTTCACATGGTCACACGGCAGCTCGGCGACGACGGCGTCTACCGCCAAGTGGAGACCAGCAACTATTTCGTGAAGTGCCCGGCGACCGACGACGTTCTGGTGATCAGTCTGTGCAACAACTTCGCCCCCGGGGAAGAACGGTAAGAAACGTCGAAATCTGCAAACCGCCCCCCTGCGGAACATAGGAAGGAACCGTTATGCCGAAGAAAAAGAAAACCGCCAAAAAAGGGAACCCGACCGCGCGGACGAACCGCGTTTACGCGCTGATCCTTGCCGTCTCGGGCGTCCTGTTCGTCGCGATCCCGAACCGGATCGCGGAGGTCTTGCCGTATTATCTCTTCGCCCTGATGCTTCTGCACGCGCTACTGATGTTCTATCGCGGCGCGAAAGCCGGGAAGCGGGCGCGGACGGGGTACCTTCTCGACGCGGCGGTCAGTTTCGTTTTGTGCGTTCTGTTCGTCGTTTTCCGTGAACGGTCTGCCGACCTGGCGGCGATCTTTATGGCGGTCCGCACGGCGGCGGTGGTCGCCGAGTATATCGCCGCGATCGGCAAAAACAGGCGCGAGCCGCGTGCGATCGTCGGCTGCGTTTTTATGATCGTCATCAATCTGGTCCTGCTCGCGAAACTGGTGACCGAGATCGGCGAATCGGTCGAGACGCAGGTCGTGATCTACGGGCTTCTGTTCCTGGTACAGGGCGTCGCCGGGATCTACGCGAACCTGAAAGACGTGATGCCCGGCAGTCTGTTCGGGCGCGTCATCGTCAAGACCTACGCGGCGGAGATCCTCGCCGGACTTATGATCGCGGTGGTCGGGGCGTCGATCCTTCTGCCCGCGTTCGAGCCGGGAATTACGACTTTCGGCGACGGGCTCTGGTATTCCTTTATGCTGGTGACGACCATCGGATTCGGCGATATGACGGCGGTCACGCCGGCGGGGCGGCTGATTTCGGTCGCGGTCGGCATCTACGGCATCGTCGCGATGGCGCTGATCACGAGTATTCTCGTCAACGTTTACAACGAGAGCAAAGAAAAAGACGCGCAGAGCCGGAACAATTCCGACAAAGATTAATCTCCCCCCGAACGAAAGGGCGCTTGCCAAGGCAAGCGCCCTTTCGTTTTCTTGCCGACGATTGCAAAAAACGCGGTTCTGTGGTACACTATGGATAGAAGGCGGTTTTCCAACCGAAAGTAGAGAAAAACGGCGATATTCAACCGCCGGTCGGTTCACTCCACCGCCGATCTGTGCTATAATGGCGGCACAACAGACAGAAAGGAGTTGCAAAAT
Source organism: uncultured Clostridia bacterium (assembly GCA_946404295.1). GTDB lineage: Bacteria > Bacillota > Clostridia > Oscillospirales > CAG-272 > UBA1740. The sequence goes on from CAMJDE010000025.1 coordinate 12,689, forward strand.
GAACGGCAACACGATCGGCGAGAACATCGCGCGAAACAGAAAAAAACTCGGAATGACGCAGGAAGAACTCGCCGAAATAATGAACGTCTCGGGACAGGCGGTGTCGAAATGGGAAAACGACCTCTCCTATCCCGACGTCGAGACGCTGAAACGGCTGGCGGCTCTCTTCGGCTGCACGCTGGACGAATTGGTGAACGGCGTGCCGACCGCCCCGGTGATCAAGAGCGCCGAACCCGAACAGGTGGACAGAAGGACGCTGACGGTCAAGGTCGAAGCGGGTGCGGAATCAAAGATTCACGTCCGCTTTCCCGTCGCCCTGATCAAGCGCGCCGCGGAGTCGGGCAAACTCGAACAGTTGCTCGGCGACGAGGCGGAACACGTTGATCAGATCCTGCCGATGATCCTCGCGGGGGCGGTCGGGGAGTTGATCAACGTGGAACAGAACGGCAGCAAAGTGACCGTCGAGGTGGAAGACTATGCGGGCTGAACTGTTCTTCAACGGTGAGACCGAAGAACTGAAACTCCCGGAGAACACCGTTTTCGTGAGTTGCGGGGTAGAAGGGCGTAACGGCTGCACGATGCTGAACGAAGAGGGGCTCGCCGTTTGCGAAAGTGCCCTCGGACTGTCGGTCGTCCGGATCCCGACGCGCAGGTATCCCGTC
>CAMJDE010000026.1 GCA_946404295.1 uncultured Clostridia bacterium
CCGTTCTCGTTGACCTTCTCCGCCAGCCACATGATGAGTGCGGCACCGGCGCAGAAGCAGACGACGATGGTCGCGGCGTACAGGAACCAGGTCCAGTTGCCCGCGCCTTCCTTCGTCGCGAAGGTCATAACCATCCCGTTGTTCGCGAGCAGCATATAGTAGCCGATCGCCGTCACGAGGGCGAGCGCGATGGTCACGAAACGGGTGATGTTGTTCAGCTTCTTCTTGCCCTCCTCGGTCTTGCCGAGTTCACCGAGTTTCTTCGGGAAGGCGACGCAGAGAAGCTGGATCACGATGGACGCCGTGATATAGGGCGAGATACCGAGCGCGAACAGGGTCGCGGTCGAGAGCGCGCCGCCGGACAGGGTGTCCATATAGCTGAAGATGGTGCCGCTGAAGTTTCTCGAGAAGTTCGCGGCGTCCACGAAGGGAACCGGGATGACCGTTCCGATTCTGTACAAGAGAAGGATGAACAGAACGAAGACGATCTTTTTCTTGATTTCAGGTGTTCTCCACGCGTTCTTTAACGTCTGAAGCATCTCAAATCACCTCGGTCTTTCCACCTGCTGCTTCTATCTTTCCTTTCGCCGTTTCCGAAAAGACCGCCGCTTTCACAGTAAGTTTTTTGGTGATCTCGCCTCTGCCGAGGATCTTGACCCCATCGCATACCTTGCTGATGATACCGGACTCGAGAAGCGCCTCGGCGTCGACCGTAGCACCGTCCTCGAACTTCTTGTTGAGATCGTCCACGTTGACGATGGCGTAGGTCACGCCGAACTTGTTGTGGAACCCTCTCTTCGGGAGTTTTCTGTAAAGGGGAAGCTGACCGCCCTGGAAGCCGGGACGGACGCCGCCGCCGGAACGGGCGTTCTGACCTTTGTGGCCCTTGCCCGCCGTTTTTCCGTTGCCGGAACCTGCGCCTCTGCCGACGCGGAAGGAATCCTTGACGGCTCCTTCGTTCGGCGAAAGTTCATGGAGTTTCACTCTTTTTTCCTCCTTCTTCAAATTCCGATCAGACGGTTTCCACCTTGACCAGGTGGGAGATCACTTTGATGATGCCCTTGGTGGCTTCGTCGTTCTTCAGAACGACGGAGTCGCCGATCTTCTTAAAACCGAGGCAACGCGCGGTCTTCTTCTGATTGGGCTTGCAGGCGATGAGGGATTTGACGAGCGTAATTTTCACGTTTTCCATCAGTTGTTCCCTCCGTTGGCCTTGACCGCGTTCACGTCGATCCCGCGCTCGGCGGCGACCTGGCTCGCGGTACGCAGTTGTTTCAGCCCCTCGAAGGTCGCCTTGACGACGTTCACGGGGTTGTTGGAGCGAAGGCACTTGGAACGGATGTTCCGAACGCCCGCCAGTTCGAGCACGATACGGACGGCGCCGCCGGCGATGATACCGGTACCGGGAGCCGCCGGCTTCAGCAGCACGCTGCCCGAGCCGTAGATGCCGAGGATCTCGTGGGGGATCGTCGATCCCTGGAGCGACACCTCGATCAGATTCTTTTTCGCGTCCTCGATGCCCTTGCGGATCGCGTCGGGGACCTCAGCCGCTTTGCCGAGACCGTATCCGACGTGTCCTTTGCCGTCGCCGACCACCATGAGTGCGGCAAACCGGGCAATACGGCCACCTTTAACGGTCTTGGAAACACGGTTCAGCGTGACGAGTTTCTCTTGCAGATCAAGCTCGTTCGCGTCAATCAGTTTAGCCATGTTTTTCTCCTTCAAATTGATATTTCAAAATTGCTTTTGAAACAGTGTACAAACCGGAAAATCAGAACTTCAGGCCGCCCTCGCGAGCGCCTTCAGCCAGTTCCGATACACGTCCGTGGTAGATATAGCCGCTGCGGTCGAAGACCACCGTGGTGATCCCCTTCTCCGCTGCCCTTTCGGCAATGAGTTGACCGACCTTTTTCGCCGCCGCCTTGTTGGAGCCGATTCCCTCGAATCCCTTTTCATAGGTGCTGGCGGAAACCAGAGTGTTGCCCGTCGTGTCGTCGATGATCTGGCACGAGATGTGCGCGTTCGACCGGAACACGGAAAGACGCGGACGCTCGGGAGTGCCCGAGATCTTGCCTCTCACTCTCAGGTGTCTTTTCAGACGCTGACGGTTCTTATCTGCTCTCTTGACCATGAGTTCGTTCTCCTTTCAATTATTTACCGGTCTTACCGGCTTTGCGGCGGATCTTCTCGCCGGAGTACTTCACGCCCTTGCCCAGGTAGGGTTCCGGCGGTCTCTTGGAGCGGATCACGGCGGCGATCTGTCCGACCGCCTGCTTGTCGTACCCCTTCACGACGATGGTCGTGTTGTCGGGGATCTCGAAGGTGATGCCGTTCCCCTCCTCGAAGTAGATCGGGTGGGAATGACCCAGGTTGAGAACGATCTTTTTGCCCTGCTTTTCGACCTTGTAGCCGACGCCGACGATCTCGAGTTTCTTCGAGAAGCCCTCGGTCACGCCCTTCACCATATTGGCGATCAGCGCGCGGGTGAGTCCGTGCAGCGCGCGGTACTCCTTGTCGTCGTTCGGGCGGGTGACGGTCAGGGTCGCGCCGTCCACGTTGATCCCGAGCCCGGGATTGAAGGTCTCGGTCATTTCGCCGAGTTTGCCCTTCACGGTCACGACGTTGCCCTCGGCAACCGTGACGGTGACGCCCGCGGGAATGGTAATGGGTTCTCTTCCGATTCTTGACATTTCAGTACCTCCCCGCCCTTACCACACGAAGGCGAGCACTTCGCCGCCGACGTTGGCAAGTCTGGCTTTCTTATCGGTCATAACGCCCTTCGACGTCGACACGATCGCGATCCCGAGTCCGTTCATCACTCTCGGCATATCCTCGCAGGAAGCGTAGATCCGAAGACCCGGCTTCGAGACGCGGCGAAGACCGTGAATGACCTTCGCTTTGCCCTCGCCGTACTTGAGGGTGATGCGGATGATCCCCTGCTTGCCGTCCTCGACCACCTGGAACGCCTTGATATAGCCCTCTTCGAGCAGGATATCGGCGATCGCGCGCTTCATGTTGGAGGCGGGGACGTCAACGGTCACGTGCTTCGCGTCGTTGGCGTTCCGGATCCGGGTGAGCATATCTGCGATAACATCTGACATTTGCATGGATATTGAATCCTCCTTAATGCAAGTTTGTTTTTTCTTGCTGCCGCGAAGATCGCGGCGGCTGACCGGCGGTTAAAGCCGCGCCGGCTTTCCTTCCGGTCGGTTGAGGCTTCTCGGATTACCAGCTCGCCTTTCTGACGCCCGGGATCTCGCCCTTGTAGGCAAGTTCACGGAAGCAGATACGGCAGATCCCGTATTTCCGGAGATACGCGTGAGGTCTCCCGCAAATTTTGCAGCGGTTGTAAGCTCTGGTAGAGAACTTGGGGGTTCTCTGCTGCTTCAGAATCATAGATTTCTTAGCCATTTCGATTCTCCTCCTGCATTATCTGGAAAAGGGAGCGCCCATCAGAGCCAGCAGCTCTTTGGCTTCCTCGTCGGTTCCGGCGGTGGTGACGAACACGATGTCCATACCGCGGATCTTCTCGACCTTGTCGTACTCGACTTCGGGGAAGATCAGCTGCTCCTTCAGACCGAGGGAGTAGTTGCCTCTTCCGTCGAACGCGTTGGGATTGATGCCCTTGAAGTCGCGGACGCGGGGGAGCGCGAAGTTGAAGAGTTTATCCATAAACTCGTACATCCGCTCGCCGCGGAGCGTCACCTTGACGCCGATCTTCATGCCCTGACGGACCTTGAAGTTCGCGACCGATTTTCTTGCGTAGGTGGGAACCGCCTTCTGACCCGCGATCATCGTGATCTCGTCGATCACGCTGTCGATGACCTTGGCGTTCTCACGCGCGTCGCCCACGCCGACGTTGATCACGATCTTGTCGAAACGCGGGATCTGCATGGGGCTCTTGTAGGCGAATTTCGTCATCAGAGCAGGAGCGACTTCGTTCTTATATTTTTCGGAATATCTCGACATTGTCTCTCTCCTCCTCAGATCTTTTTGCCGCACTTGGCACAGAGACGGACCTTGATCTTCTTGCCGTCCTTCTCTTCGTAGCCGGCTTTGACGCGCACGCCGCAACCGCAGTTGGGGCAGTACAGTTGAACTTTCGACGCGTAGATGGCGCCCTCGGTCTTGATGATACCGCTGACGTCGCCCTGTTTACGCGCCTTGGTGTGCTTCGAGACGACGTTGACGCCCTCGACGATCACCTTGCCCTCGGCGGGCGAGGTCGCGATGACTTTTCCGGTCCGACGGACGACCTTGTCGTCCTTCTTCATCTTTCTGTCGTCGCCGGAGAGAACGACAACGGTATCGCCCGTTTTGATGTGCATTTTACTCATTGCTGTTTCCTCCGATCAAAGTACTTCGGGAGCCAGGGACAGGATCTTGGTGAAATCCTTGTCGCGGAGCTCTCTTGCCACAGGGCCGAAAATACGCGTCCCCTTCGGGGTGTTGTCATCCTTGAGAATGACGGCAGCGTTCTCGTCGAACTTGATATAGGATCCGTCGGCGCGGCGAAGTTCCTTCACCGTGCGGACGATGACCGCCTTGACCACTTCGCCCTTCTTCACGACTCCGTTGGGCGCCGCCTTTTTAACGGCGCAGACAACGATATCGCCGATGCCGGCGTAGCGACGACGGGAACCGCCGAGAACACGGATGCACATCAGTTCTTTGGCGCCGGTGTTATCGGCGACCTTCATTAAAGACTGTTGCTGAATCACTGATCTTTTCCTCCTGAATTCTCTTCGGCAAGCGTTTTGACCTGCCTACTTCTGAATTGGGTTTCTCGATTACTGTGCCCGTTCGATGATCTCGACGAGACGCCATCTCTTCATCTTGGAGAGCGGGCGGGTCTCCATCACGGAAACCTTGTCGCCGATCTGGCAGGCGTTGTCCGCGTCGTGCGCGTAGATCTTCACGGTGCGCTTGATGATCTTCCCGTACTTGGGATGACGGACGTGGTCCTCGATCGCGACCGCGATGGTCTTGTCCATCTTGTTGCTGACGACGCGACCGACTCTGACTTTTCTCAAATTACGTTCTTCCATGATACGTCCTCCTTCAAGCGTTCTTCTCGCGAAGAACCGTCATCACGCGAGCGATGTCGTGCTTAACGTCGGTGATTTTGTGGGGGTTGTCAAGCTGGTTGATCGCATGCTGGAAGCGGAGATTGAACAGTTCCTTCTTCAGGTCCTGCAGTTTGACGCCGAGTTGCTCGGCAGTCATGCTTCTGAGTTCTTCTGCTTTCACGGCTCAAACCTCCTCTGCCTCTTGTTCCTTGGCAACGAACTTGGTCTTGATCGGCAGTTTGTGACCGGCAAGACGCATTGCCTCTTTTGCGACTTCCTCGGAGATCCCGTCCATCTCGAACAGGACACGTCCGGGCTTCACGACCGCGACCCAATACTCGGGCGAACCTTTACCGGAACCCATACGGGTCTCGGCGGGTTTCTCGGTGATGGGCTTGTCGGGGAAAATCTTGATCCAGACTTTACCGCCGCGCTTGATATAACGGGTCATAGCGATACGGGCTGCCTCGATCTGATTGCTCGTGATCCAGGCGGGCTCGAGCGCCACGAGTCCGAAACTGCCGTTCGTGACGGTGTTGCCGCGAAGGGCTTTACCCTTCATACGACCGCGCTGAACACGACGGTACTTGACTCTTTTCGGCATTAACATTGTCAGTTGCCCCCTTCGTTGGATTTGTTGAAGCTGCGGCCCCCGGCGTTTCTGCCGAAGCGACGCTCGCCTCCGTTGTTACGGGGTCCGGCGTTGTTGCCGAACCGGCGGTCGCCGTCGCGGCGGCCTCCGTCGTTGCGGCGCGGACGTCTGTCGCGGCGCTCTTCGGTTCTTCTCTCGGCGGCTCCGGCGCTCTCCGCGAGCACCTCGCCGCGGTAGATCCAGACCTTGACGCCGATCTTACCGTAGGTGGTGTTGGCTTCCCAGAAACCGTACTCGATGTCGGCGCGGAGCGTCTGCAGCGGAATGGTTCCCTCGTGATAATGCTCGGTGCGCGCGATCTCGGCGCCGCCGAGACGGCCGCCGCAGGACACTTTCACGCCCTTGGCGCCGAGTTTCATCGTCCGACCGATCGCCTGTTTCATGGCACGGCGGAACGAGGTACGCTTCTCAAGCTGCGAGGCGATGTTCTCGGCGACGAGCTGAGCGTTCAGATCGGGGTTCTTGATCTCGAACACGTTGACGGCGACCGGTTTACCGACCATCGCCTCGAGTTCGGTCTTGAGCTTCTCGATCTCGACGCCGCCGCGACCGATCACCATACCGGGCTTCGCGCAGTGGATGAACACGCGGACTCTCGCCCGGTCGCGCTCGATCTCGACCTTCGGAACGCCGGCTGCCTGGAGTTTTTCTTTCAGATACTTTCTGATCTTATAATCGGAAACGATGGTGTCACCGATCTCTTCGTCCTTCACGAACCATCTGGAATCCCAGTTCTTGATAACGCCGACGCGCAGGCCGTGCGGATTCACTTTCTGTCCCATCGATCAACCGACCTCCTTTTCCGATTTTCTTTCCCTCACGACGAGGGTGACGTGGCTGGTTCTCTTGAGAATGCCGAACGCTCTTCCCTGGGCTCTCGGCTGCATACGCTTCAGCGTCGGGCCGGGGCAAACGAAGCACTCGGCGACGTAAAGCGAAGCGGTATCCATCCCGAGACCCTTCTCGGCGTTCTTGTGCTCGGCGTTCGCGACGGCGCTGTTCAGCAATTTGATCAGGTATTCGCTCGCCGAACGGCGGGTGTTCTTCAGGATCGCCATCGCCGTGTCGGTATCCTTACCGCGGATCAGGTCCAGAACGATCTTCATCTTCCGGGGGGAGATCCTGACATACTTCAGATACGCTCTTCCCTCGGGCGCGTTCTTTTCGGCGGCCTTGCGGGCTTCAAGAGCTTCTCTTTTCTCTTTCTGCATGATCAGTTATCCTCCTGTCAGTTTCCGTTGTTCGACGTCTTGGAGCCGGCGTGGCCCTTAAACGTACGGGTAGGCGCGAACTCGCCGAGTTTGTGACCGACCATATCCTCGGTGATATAGACCGGAACGTGCTTTCTGCCGTCGTGGACGGCGATCGTATGTCCGACGAACTCCGGGAAGATGGTCGAGGCACGGGACCACGTCTTCAGTACTTTCTTCTCGCCCTTCGCGTTCATCTCGCAGACTCTGTTGAAGAGTTTGACTTCGACAAAAGGCGGTTTCTTCAGACTTCTGCTCATATTTTGTGTGCTCCCTTCTCAGCCGTTACTTGCTGTTTCTGCGCTTGACGATGAACTTGTCGGTTCTCGCCTTGCTGTTTCTCGTCTTGTATCCGAGGGCGGGTTTACCCCACGGGGTCACGGGCCCGGGATGACCGACGGGAGATTTGCCTTCGCCGCCGCCGTGCGGGTGGTCGACAGGGTTCATGACCGAACCTCTGACGGTCGGGCGGATGCCGAGGTGACGGGTCTTACCGGCTTTGCCGAGTTTCACGGTCTCGTGCTCGACGTTGCCGACCTGACCGATCGTCGCCTTGCAGTCGAGGCGGACGATGCGAACCTCTCCCGAAGGAAGACGGATCTGCGCCACGCCGTTCTCCTTCGCCATCAGCTGAGCCGCGGCGCCGGCGGAACGGACGAGCTGCGCACCCTTGCCGGGATAGAGCTCGACGTTGTGGATGAAGGTACCGACCGGGATCGCCGAGATAGGCAGGCAGTTGCCCGGTTTGATGTCGGCCTCGGCGCCCGAGTAGACGACGTCGCCGTCCTTCAGTCCGACGGGAGCGATGATATAGCTCTTTTTGCCGGATTCGTTTTCAAGCAGAGCGATATACGCGGTGCGGTTGGGGTCGTACTCGACGCCGATGACCTTCGCGGGTTCGTCGTTCTGCCGCTTGAAGTCCATGATACGGTACTTCTGCTTGTTGCCGCCGCCGTGATGACGGACGGTGATCCGACCGTAGCTGTTTCTGCCGGCGGTCTTCTTCTTTTTGGTGATCAGACTCTTTTCGGGAGAGAACTTGGTCACCTCTTCGAAGGAAGGCGCCTGCATATTTCTGCGCGACGGAGTTGTCGGCTTATACTTAACGGTAGCCATTTACGCTGCTCCTCCTTAGTTCAGACTGTCGAAGAAGGCGATGGTCTTGGAATCCTCGGTGAGGATCACGACCGCTTTCTTCCACGTTCTGGTGGTACCGGCGTGAACGCCCATCCGTTTCGGCTTGGACTTCACGTTGACGGTGTTGACCTTCTCGACCTTGACGCCGAACATCTCCTCGACCGCCGCGGCGATCTCGGGTTTGGTCGCGGACTTCTCAACCTCGAAGCAGTAGCGCTTCTTGGCGGCGAGGTCCATGCTCTTCTCGGTGATCAGAGGCCGTCTGATGATATCGGATGCGAGTTTCATTTGCCGTACACCTCCTGGATCTTTTCGGCAGCGGCGCGGGTCAGGATCAGCTTGCCGCTGTTCAGAATGTCGTAGACGTTGACGTCGGAGCAGACGGTCTTCTCGCCGACCTCGTTCTCGGCGCCGAAGAAGTGCGACACCTTCGCGCCGGGCACGTTGGCACAGCTCTTGATGACGACCTCGTCGATGGAATCGAGCACGAGCATCGGTTTCTTATCCGCTGCGAGCGCGGCGAACATCCCGACCATGGTCTTGGTGCTGTAATCGTCAAGCTTCACGGCGTCGACGATCACGAGTTCCTTCGCGGCGCACTTGCCCGACAGAGCCGAGATCAGGGCGGCGCGTTTGGTTCTCTTGTCAAGGTTCACGCGATAGGAGCGGGGCTTCGGACCGAGCGCGACGCCGCCGTGGGTCCACTGCGGAGCGCGGGTCGAACCCTGTCTTGCGTGTCCGGTGCCCTTCTGTCTCCAGGGCTTCTTCCCGCCGCCCGAAACCTCGGTGCGGGTCAGGGTGGATTGGGTCCCCTGTCTCTGGTTGAGCAGGTACGCCCGGACAGCGGTATGGAGGATGTCGGATCTGACTTCCTGGCCGAACACGGCGTCGGAGAGTTTGATCTTGCCGACTTCCTTGCCCGCCATATCAACAACTTTCATATTAGGCATTGTAACTTCCTCCTTCCGTTATGCTTTCACCGAATCACGGATGAAGACGATCCCGCCCCGCGAACCGGGAACGGCGCCCTTCACGGCGATCAGGTTCTTCTCGGAATCGATTTTGACGACGGAAAGGTTCAGGATCGTGACCTGCTCGTTTCCGTACTGCCCCGCCATCTTCTTATTCTTGAAAACGCGGGAGGGCGAAGAGTTCGCGCCCATCGAGCCGACCTCGCGGTGTACGGGGCCGGTACCGTGCGTCATTTTCAGCACGTGGTGGTTCCATCTCTTGATCGATCCGGTGTAGCCGCGGCCCTTGGTGATCCCGGTGATGTCGACCTTTTCGCCGACGGCGAAGGTATCGACGGTGATCACGTCTCCGGCGTTGACAGCCGAGCAATCGTCCAGACGGAATTCCTTGAGGTGTCTCTTCGGGGAGACGCCCGTTTTGGCGAGATGACCCTTCTCGGGTTTGTTGAGTTTCTTCTCCGAGCAGTCGCCGAAGGCGAGCTGGAGAGCGTCGTAGCCATCCTTCTCGGCGGTCTTCTTCTGCGTCACGGCGCAGGGACCCGCTTCGATCAGGGTGACGGGGATGACGTTGCCGATCTCGTCGAAGATCTGCTTCATACCGAGTTTCTTGCCGATAATGCCTTTTTTCATTTTCTTCCTCTCTTTCGGTTATTGGTTGACGGTTGGATTTCCGGTTGCCCGGTCCGTCAACTTGACCACGAGGCGTGGTTTTCCGGCGACCCCGCCGGGGGACTTCCTTACTTGTTCTCGATCTCGATCTCGACGCCTGCGGGGAGTTCGACGCTCATCAGAGCCTCGACCGTCTTCGCCTGCGGGTTGAGAATGTCGACAAGCCGTTTGTGAGTGCGACGCTCGAACTGTTCCCGGCTATCCTTGTACTTGTGCACCGCGCGAAGGATCGTGATGATCTCCTTCTCGGTGGGCAGCGGGATGGGGCCGGAGACGGCGTTGCCGTTCCGTTTCGCGATCTCCACGATCTTTGCCGCAGCGGCGTCGACAAGGGTGTGATCGTAGCTCTTCAGTCTCACTCTCAGTTTCTCGTTTGCCATTTGGTGGTTCCTCCTTCTTGATTTTTGGGAGGGCGATGCTTTCACACCGTGCCGGGCGTATCATTCACGCCCCGAGGAAAACGGGGAATCCGCCCACCGCTGAATGAGACGGACCCGCCCGACGAAAAAGACACGGTTATGCGGTTCTCCGCACTTGTTTTTTCGCCCGATTTTCGGACATACTCCACGAAAATTCCCCGCATTTCTGCGGCAACCTCTCGCTTCATCGCATATCAAGCTCGACTATTATATATCATTTGAGGTCAAAAATCAACGGTTTCAAAAAATATTTGCAAAAATGGGTGTAGAAATTTCGGGGCGTTTTTACTCTCGTTTTTGTGCAAGAGTACCAATTTTTGCCCGAAAAGGGTAAAAAAAGGGCGTTACGACGGAGGAAGCGGGCTGTTCCGGGGCTTCCCTTTCCCAGGTTTTTCGCGCGTGCGGGGGCGCGCGGGGGCGCGAGCGCCCCTGCGCGCTAAAAAATACGGAAGATTTCGCTCCGACGCCCCTTTTGGTTACAATCTGTTCACAAATTTGGGCTATAATAGACGTGTATGTGCCTTTTGAACCTCCCCGGGACGCGTCCCGGGATCCGATAGGAAAGGAACCGACGCGCTATGATGGACAAGACCAAACGGATCTTCCGGCTCTACCTGACGCTGACGCTGCTGCTCGCCGTATCGGTGATCGTGCTGAAAACGATCGCGATGCTCTCTCCGGGCTTTGACCGGGCGAACGGGTATTACCCGCTTCATTCCCTGCCCTGCGAGATCGCGCGGCTGGCGACGGTGATCGGGGTGATCCTGCTTCTGACGCAGCTCGCCCCCCTGAAGGGGAAACTCGAGATCAAGAACCCCGGAAGAGGACTTCCCGTCGTGTTCTCGGTCGCGCTCACGGGGATCCTCATCCTCGCCTTCTCGCTCTTCCGGGTGCTGGAATTGCACCTGCGGTCGCTCCCGACCCGTCTCTCGAACGGTTCGATCTCGATCCAGGCGGTGATCTTCTGCCTCGCCTCGGCGCTATTTGGGGCGATCGCGGCGTGCTGCTCGGTCTTCTCGGTCGCGAAACGGCAGGTATTGAACGCCGTGCACGCCCTCGCCGCGATGTCGATCTCGCTGCTCTCGCTCTTCTACACCCTGTTCCTCTACTTTGACTTCACGCTCCCGATGAACGCCGACGTCAAGATCGCCTCGCAGGCGGCGTTCCTTTCGGTCGCGCTCTTCTTCCTGTGCGAGGCGCGGATTGCCCTCGACCGCCCGATATGGACGCTCTATACGGCGGTCGGGATGATCGCGCTCCTTTTGACCCTCACCGGATCGGTGCCCAACCTGCTCTACGCCGTGATCCGGAAAACGCCGGTGCTTGATTCGTCGATCGACGACTTCCTGCTGCTCGGCTTCGCCGTCTATATCCTCGCGCATTTCTCCGCTCTGACCGTCAAACCCGTGCAGACGGCGGGCGGCATCGCCGGCAAGATCCTCGCCGAGACCGAGGCGGCGGCGGAAGCCGAGCCGCTCGACCGCGAGGACGTCGAACAGATCAGTTTCTTCGGGGACGAACCGCGTCCCGCCGATATTCCCGCCCGGACCGAGACCTTCGAGGAAGAGCCCGAGGACGATCTCGGCATCTTCGCCTCCCCCGACATTCCCGAAAGACCCGAGCGGCAGGAGAGGTCCGAGAAAACCGAGCGCGCCGAGCGTCCCGAACGCCCCGCCTCCGGGACGCGGACGACCCGTTCGTCCTCGCGCACGGGTAAGAAACAATGAAAAAACTGCTCGTCGTTGACGGAAACAGCATCATCAACCGCGCCTTCTACGGGGTCCGACCTCTGTCGACCCGGGACGGGCGCCCCACCAACGCCATATACGGGACGGTCAACATCATCAACCGACAGTTGACCGCCCTTTCTCCCGATTACGCCGCCGTCTGCTTCGACGTGCACGCCCCGACCTTCCGGCACGAACTCTATCCCGAATACAAGGCGGGACGGCGCCCGACCCCGCCCGATCTCTTGGCGCAGTTCGACGCCTGCAAGGCGGTGCTCCGCGCGATGGGGCTGAACGTCCTTGAAAAGCCCGGCTACGAAGCCGACGACCTGCAGGGGACGCTCGCCCGGATGGCGGGGCGCGCCGGGGTCGACGCCTATATCCTCTCGGGCGACCGCGACCTGCTCCAGCTGATCGACCCGCAAACGACCGTCCTGCTCGCCGGGAACAGCGATACCGTCCCCTTCGACGCAGAGGCGTTTCAAGCCAAGTACGGGATCCCGGTCGAGCGCTTCATCGACCTGAAAGCCATGATGGGCGACTCGTCCGACAACATCCCCGGCATCCCGGGCGTGGGCGAAAAGACGGCGGTCAAACTGCTCTGCGACTACGGCACGCTCGACGAGGTGCTCACGCACGGCGACGATCCCGCCCTCTCCCCCGCCCTGCGGAAAAAGATCGTCGAAGGGCGCGACAGCGCCCTGCTCTCGCGGACGCTGGCGAAAATCGACACCGACGTTCCGCTCGGGATCACGCTGGACGACGTGGAGCGGCGCGAGATCGACAACGACGCGCTCTATCGGCTCTTCCTCGATCTCGAGTTCACCGCCTTCATCCGGCAATTCAAGCTGGAGGCGCCGAAGGCCCCGGCAAAACCGAAAAAGGAGATCCCGACGGGGACGATCCCCGATCTCTTCGACCTCGCGGGCGGGCAGACCGAAGCCGCGGAGGACGAGAGCGAGGACGCGCCGGTCTATTCCCCGGTCTCCGCCGCCGACGCCGTCAAACGGCTGGGCAAACGCTTCGCCGTCGAGGGGCGCGAGGACGGACTCGCCCTCTCCTCGGGCGAAGAAAACCTGTTGGTCAAAGCCGAAGAGATCGCCTCTCTTTCGCCGCTCTTTGCGGACGAGGGGCGCGAGATCGTCTGCTTCGACGCGAAGAAACTGATGCACCGACTGTCCGACGCGGGCGTCGGGTTTGCCCCGATCCCCCTCGACCTTTTGCTCTACGCCTATCTGCTCCGTCCCGGCGAGGGACAGAGTTCGGTGCGCGGGCTCGCCCTGACCCTGCTTGGCAAGAGCGCGCCGGACGACGCGCCGACGGCGCACCTCGCCCTCGCGCTCGAACCGATCCTGCGCGAAAAGGTGCGTGAGAGCGGCGAGGAACAACTGCTCGACGAGGTGGAACTCCC